>JAEYRQ010000314.1 GCA_023435545.1 Pseudomonadota bacterium
GCGAGGGCGCCTGCGCTCGCAACGAAGCCATCTTCGGAGACTACGCGTGCGAGGGCCACGCGAGCCTCCTCCACGGCATCCTGGGCATCGCGACGATCGCGTCGTACACGGCGACCCAGGCGCTCGCGCTCGCCGCGCCGGACCTCGATCAGGGCGACGAGGACACCGTCACCGACGTGCTCGGCGTGGTGCACGGAGTAGGCATCGGGCTGACCGGTGCGCTCGGTCTCCTCGCGGCGAACCCCGGGTTGATCGGGCTCTCCGGGCAGGGCGCGACCGAGTTCCAGCGCGTCATGCGCGTGGTGCACTGGGCCGTCGCCGCCATCACCACCAGCGCGTTCGCCACGCACGTGATCGTCGATCAGGTCGACTGACTACTCGGTGCGCGCGTCCCAGCTGATCGCGACCTTCGGATCGAGGCTGGAGAGCGCCGAGCAGTACTTCTCGACGCCGAGCGCGGCGGCGCGACGGAGCTTGTGCTCGTCGAGCCCCGCGTTCGCGACGAAGACGACGTGCACGCGGGTCCAGGGCGCGGGCGTGGCGTCGGCGCGCTCGCCCTCGACCTCGATGCGCAGCGTCTCGAGGGGCTCCTTCTGCTTGCGGAGGATGTGGACGACGTCCATCGCGGCGCAGCTCGCGAGCGACGTGAGCATGAGCTCCATCGGGCGCATGCCGCGGCCCTCGCCGCCGATGTCGGGCGAGCCGTCGAGCACGACCTTGCCGCCCGAGCCCTCGGCCGTCGCCTCGAACGCGACGGTGCCGACGCGGTCGAGGCGCACGCGCGTGATCTTCTTCTTCGACATCAGCCCTCTCCCTCGAAGAGCGGCGAGGAGAGATAGCGATCGCCGCGATCGCAGAGGATGCAGACCACGGTTCCGTCGCGGCCCTGGGACTCGAGCTCGGCGCAGACGCGGCGCGCTGCCCACACCGCGCCGCCCGAGCTGACGCCGACGAAGACGCCCTCCTCGCGCGCCAGCGCACGCGTCGTGCGCTCGGCGTCGCGCTGGTCGACGTCGACGATGCGATCGACCCGCTCCGGCTCGTAGATCTTCGGCAGGTACTCGACCGGCCAGCGGCGGATGCCGGGGATGCTCGAGCCCTCGGTCGCTGGCAGCCGACGATCTGCACGTCCGCGCGCTGCTCCTTCAGGTAGCGCGACGTGCCCATGATCGTGCCGGTCGTGCCCATCGAGCTGACGAAGTGCGTGACGGTGCCGTCGGTGTCACGCCAGATCTCCGGGCCGGTCGTCTCGTAGTGCGCGCTCCAGTTGTCGGGGTTGCCGAACTGGTCGAGCATCAGGTACCCGCCGCCCGCGACCTTCTCGCGCGCGTGGTCGATGGCGCCCTCCATGCCGCCCTCCGCGGGCGTGAGGATCACGGTCGCGCCGAGCGCGCGCATCTGCTTCACGCGCTCCGCCGTCGCGTTCGCCGGCATGACCAGCTCGATCGCGTAGCCTCGCGCGGCCGCGATCATCGCGAGCGCGATGCCGGTGTTCCCGCTCGTCGGCTCGATGAGGCGCATGCCGGGCCGCAGATCACCGCGCGCCTCGGCGCGCAGGATCATCGAGCGCGCCGGGCGGTCCTTCACGCTGCCGCCCGGGTTGTTGCCCTCGAGCTTGCCGAGCAAGCGGATGCCGGGGCGCGAGGCGCCCGTGCGCAGCGTGACGAGCGGCGTGCCGCCGACTCGATCCAGGATCGTCTTCACATCCATCGATGGGTCCTCGCCGGGCTCCTCTCGGCCAGCTAAGTTAGCGCGGATCCGGACCATGCGAGCCGACCCCAAGCGTTACCGCGAGCTCGAGGACGCAATCGACGCCGTCGCCGCGAGCTACACCGGCGAGCTCGAGATCGACAACCTCGAGACCGCAGCCCTGCCGAGCAAGCGCGCGGTGATCGAGGCCATCGATCACCTGAAGCCCGTGCTCTTCATGGGATTCTACGCTACGCGCGAGGTCCACAAGGACGCGCTGCGGCACCGGATCGCGGAGCACCTCCACGCCGCGCACCACCTGCTCGTCGAGCAGATCGAGCGCGCGCTCACCTACGACCACTGGATGGGCAGGAGCGATCGGGTCCTGCCCGCGGGCTCCGGGGAGGCCGTCGTGCTCGGCCTCTTCCGCGATCTCCCGGCGCTCCGGCGGACGCTCAACGGCGACGTGCGCGCCGCGTACGAGGGCGACCCCGCCGCGAAGAACATCGAGGAGATAGTCTTCAGCTATCCCTCGATCGAGGCCGTCACCGCGTATCGCATCGCGCATCGCCTCTGCGGTGCCGGCGTGCCGATGCTGCCGCGCATCATCACCGAGCACGCGCCCGCCCGGACTGGCATCGACATCAGCCCGGGCGCGCGCATCGGCGAGCGCTTCTTCGTCGATCACGGCACGGGCGTCGTCATCGGCGAGACCGCGGTGATCGGCAACGTCGTGAAGCTCTACCAGAACGTCACGCTCGGCGCGCTCAGCGTGCCGAACCGCGAGGACGCGCCCGGCAAGAAGCGCCACCCGACCATCGAGGACGGGTGCACGATCTACTCGGGCGCGACGATCCTCGGCGGCGAGACCGTGATCGGCCGCGGTTCGGTCATCGGCGGCAACGTGTGGCTGACGAAGAGCGTGCCGCCGGGGTCGAAGGTGTTCGGGCGCGGCAAGACCGAGCCCGAAGACGGCTGACGCTCAGGCCGCGAGGAAGCCGCCGTCGACGTGCAGCGGCGCGCCGGTCACGAAGCCCGCGCCCTCGGAGCAGAGCCACACGGCCGCGGCCGCGCCCTCGTCCTCGGGCGCCCACCGCGCCCACGGGTG
>JAEYRQ010000319.1 GCA_023435545.1 Pseudomonadota bacterium
GCGCCTGCGCCTGCATGGCGACCGCCGGAGGCAGTTGCACCACCGACCAGACCGCCCGTGCGCCGCCGACGAGTGCTGCGCCGCCAGTCACCGCAACGGCAATGGCGTAGATGTCGCTGCCCCACAGGAACACCAGGAACGGGAAATGGAAGAAGTCGGCATAGAGCCGCGTCATCCCGTAGCCGAGCCAGGTGCCGGCGATCCCGCCGATGACGACGCCGACCAGTCCGATGGCTGCGACGAACTTCAGATAGTGGAGCGCCACCGCCGTGGACCGGTAGCCGAGTGCCTTCATCAGGCCGATCTACTCGCGCTCCAGCGCGACCAGCCGGCCGAGCGTCATGTTGATCAGGAAGGCCGCCACGAACAGGAAGATCGGCGGCAGGATGCGGGCCATCGCCTCGAGCTGCTTCAGCTCGGCATCGAGGAAGGCGTGGCTCACCTGGTCTTCCCGGCCGTAGGCACCACGCCCGCCGTAGCGTTCGAGCAGCGCGTCGATGCGCTCGATCACCTCGCCCTCCGAGGCATCCCGCATCAGTCTGACCGACACCTCGGAGAAGGCCCCGTCGAGGTCGAAGGCGGCCTCCAGCGCCTTGCGCGACATCCACACCACCGCGAAACGCCGGTCGTCCGGCATCAGGTCCCACGGGCCGAGCGCGTAGATGTATTCGGGCGAGAGCGCGATGCCGACGATCGTCAGCCGCCGCTTCCGTCCCTCTATGATCGCCTCGAAGCGGCTGCCGGGGACGAAGCCGTGGGCCTTGGCGAAGGCCTCGTTGACGACCGCCTCGTCGGACCGCTCGGGATCCGGCAGCCGTCCCTGGCGCATGTAGAGCTGATTGAGGACCGGATCGCCGATCTCCGGCAGGGACACCAGCCGCGCCGTCGCCGGCTCCGGCATTCCCTCGATGTCGAGGATGGCGGTGTCGACGATGCGGGTCTCGACGGTGGCGACGCCGGGAATAGCCTCGATCTCGGCGGCGAGCCGGTCGGGGGCGCGGGTCGCGCTGGCGAAGACGTCGGCGAAGCGGTAGCGCTCATAGTAGGTGGCACGGGTCTCCTCCAGCGAGCGATGGGCACCGACGGCGAGCACCAGCGTCGCGACGCCGGCAGCCATCACCAGCGCAATGGCGATCACCTGCGTCTTCAGCCGCCACAGATCGCGCATCAGCTTACGGTCGAGGGGAGCGACGACGGCCATTACCAGCTGATCTCGCTCGGCGGGCGGCGGGTCTCGTTGGTGTCGATCCGGGCGACGCGGCCGTCGGCGAAATGGACGACGCGGTCGGCGATCGCGCCGATGGCTACATTGTGGGTGATGACCGCGGTCGTCGTCCCCAGCTCCCGGTTCACGTCGGTCAGCGCCTCCAGCACCCTGATTCCCGTCTTCGAATCGAGCGCGCCGGTGGGATCGTCGCAGAACAGCACGTCGGGCCGCTTGGCGATGGCGCGGGCGATGGCGACGCGCTGCTGCTCGCCGCCGGACAGCTGGGCCGGGAAATGGTCCATCCGGTCGGGCAGGCCGGCGCGCTCCAGAGCCTCCTCCGGTCGCATCGGGTTGGGCGCGATCTCGGTGACGAGCGCGACGTTCTCCCGCGCGGTGAGACTGGGCACGAGGTTGTAGAACTGAAAGACGAAGCCTACGTGCTCGCGGCGGTAGAGGGTGAGCGCGCGCTCGTCGAGGGCGGTGATCTCCTGGTCACGGAACATGACGCGGCCGGCGGTCGCAAGATCGAGCCCCCCCAGGATGTTGAGCAGCGTCGACTTGCCGCTGCCCGATGGTCCGAGCAGCACCAGAAACTCGCCGGCGCCGATCTCCATGTCGACGCCGCGCAATGCATGCACCTCGACCTCGCCCGACCGGTAGACCTTGGTGAGGCCATCGACCCTGAACACCGGCTCCGTCACGAGACCATCCCCTTCCACGCGGACACACTAGAGGCCGCAACCTGCCGGTGAATGCGATCGATCAACACAACGAATCGCAGCTTACCCGGTTTCGCAGATGCCGCGATTGCACGCGGACCGGGCGGCGGCTACAAGACCCCGCGACCGAACATATGGCGCTCTCGCATTCCATGACCGCCCGCATCCTCGTCACCGGCGCCGCCGGATTCATCGGCCGTAACGCGCTCGCGCCACTCGTCGCGGCGGGTTTCGAGGTGCACGGCTGCGCGCGCGGCGACGCGCCGTACATCGACGGTGTCGCCTGGCATCGGGCGGACCTGATGGATGCCGCGGCTCGGGCCGCACTCATCGAGACGGTGCGCCCCGACACGGTTCTGCATTGCGCCTGGGAGACCGAACACGGGCGGTTCTGGAACGCACCGACCAATCTGGACTGGGTGGCAGCCAGCGTCGACCTCATGCGCCGCGCCGCGGATTGCGGGCTGAGCCGCTTCGTCGGCGTCGGCACATGCTTCGAGTATTCTCCGCAGACCGCGGCCAATTGCGACGAGACGGCTACGCCGATCGCGCCACAAACGCTCTACGGCACGGCGAAGGACGCCTGCCGCCGGCTCGTCGAGGGGTATGCACGCTCGACCGGCCTCTCCTGGGCCTGGGGCCGGGCATTCCTGCTCTACGGGCCCGGCGAGACCGAGACCCGGCTGGTGCCGCAGGTCGCGCGCCGGCTGCTGGCCGGTGAGCCGGCGCCGATCGGACCAGGGCACCGGCCGCGCGACTTCATGGATGCGCGCGACGCAGGCGCGGCGCTCGCAGCGCTCGCCCTGTCACCGGTCGAGGGGCCGGTGAACATCGCCACCGGACACGCCGCGACGGTCGCCGAGGTCGCCACGACGCTCGGACGCCTCGCAGGCCGCCCCGATCTCGTCCGCGTCGGCGCCCTGCCCGACCGCGACGAACCCGAACGCATCGTCGCCGATGTCCGCAGGCTCACGGAGGAGGTCGGATTCCGGGCGATCAGGCCGCTGGAGCAGGGGCTTGCCGAGGCACTCGACTGGTGGCGGCGGCACGACGCGCCAGTTCCGGCGGAGGCGGCGCGATGACTTGTCCGGTCTGCGGCTCGGCCGACGCCATCGTCTTCGACCGGCGGCCGCGCGTCCCGGTCCACCAGAACGGGCTCTGCCCGACGCGCGAGAGCGCACTGGCGACCCCGACCGGCATCCTCGAGATGACCGGCTGCCGCGGCTGCGGCTTCGCCTGGAACGCCGCCTTCGAGCCCGACCTGCTCGTCTATGACGCGGCCTACGAGAACGACCAGACCTGCTCCCCGGCATTCCGGTCGCATTTCGAGGAGCGGGCGGAGCGGGTTCTGGCGGCAGTCTCCGATCTCGATCGAGTCCGCGTCGTCGAAGTCGGCTGCGGACAGGGGGATTTCCTCGCCCATCTGGCCGCGCTCGGCGGCGACGGGATCGCGCAGGCGACCGGCTTCGATCCGGCCTGGCGCGGTGCCGACGGCGAGGGACCGGGCCGCGCCGTGATCCACCGGCGCTACTACGAGCCGGCGACGGCTCATCTCGCCGGCGGCGCGCCGGACGTGATCGTGTCGCGCCACACGATCGAGCACGTGCCGGATCCCATCGCATTCCTGTCGACGATCCGCGAGGCGGCCGGGCGCGAGACTCCGACGCGCATCGTCCTGGAGACGCCCTGCATCGGTTGGGTAATCGCCAACGGCCAGATGCAGGACCTATTCTACGAGCACTGCTCGATCTTCACCGCCGGATCGCTGGCGCTGGCGCTGCGCAAGGCCGGCTTCGGGCCGGCGCGGGCCGGTCACGTCTTCGGCGGCCAGTATCTGTGGGCCGAGGGCGGCTTCGGCGCCGACGAGGCGACGGAGCCCGAAATCCCCGACTTCGCCGGTTGGGAGGACCAGAAGGCGCGCTACGTCGCGCACTGGCGCGGCATCGTCGAGACGGCCAGCGGCCGAGGCCCCGTCTATCTGTGGGGCGGCGGCTCCAAGGGCGTCACCTTCACCCTGCTGATCGACCCGGACGCCACGCGCCTGTCCGGCGCCGTCGACATCAACCCGAAGAAACAGGGTGGCTTCCTGCCCGTGACCGGGCTGCCGATCCTGGCGCCGGAACAGCTTCCCGCCGAGGGTGCGACCGTCATCGTGATGAATCCCGTCTACCACGCGGAGATCGAGGCGCAGGCCCGGGCCATCGGCCGGTCGGCGCGCTTCGTCTCGCTCGTCCCGGAGGCTGCATGAAACTTCAGATCGATACCGACCGCGCCGAGATCGCGCTCGAGGACGGGCGGCGGGTGAGCTTCTGGAGCGACGAGGGCTTCGAACTGCTCACCGGACTGTGGGTGAAATCCGGCTGGAACCAGAAGCACAACTACACCTTCTCCTGGTTCGGCGTGCCGGTGATCCAGTTGCCGGAGGATATGATCCGCTACCAGGAGGTGGTGTCGAGCGTGAAGCCGGACGTGATCGTCGAGACCGGCATCGCCCACGGCGGCTCGCTGGTCTATTCGGCGACGCTCTGCAAGATGCTCGGCAAGGGCCGGGTGATCGGCGTCGACATCGAGATACGCCCGCACAACCGCAAACGGCTGGAGGAGCACCCGCTGATCGACATGATCACCATGTTCGAGGGCTCATCGGTCGATCCCGAAATCGTCGGCAAGGTGCGCTCGCTGATCGCGCCGGGCGAGACGGTGATGGTGGTGCTCGATTCCAACCACACCTATGCGCATGTCGCCGCCGAACTGGAGGCCTATGCGCCGATGGTGACGCCGGGCTCCTATATCGTGGCGACCGACGGCATCATGCGCGACCTCGCCGACACGCCGCGCGGCCAGCCGGGCTGGACCACCGACAACCCGGCCAATGCCGCGCACGACTTCGTCGCGCGCAACCCGCACTTCGTCATCGAGCAGCCGGCCTGGGCGTTCAACGAGAGCACCCTGTCGAAGAACATCACCCACTGGCCCGATGCCTGGATCAGGCGTATTCGCTGAGGCCCCGGCTCTTGAGCCCCAGCCGCTCGGCGAGCGACCAGCGCGCGAGGTCGGCAATCCGCATGCAGCGCTTGTCGGCGAATTTCGGGATGTAGGCGTGCAGCACCGCCTTCTCCGCCGCGGAGCAGTCGAGCCGCGAGACCTCGGCATGGCAGAAGCGGACGAACTCCGTCCAAATCGCCCTGCGCCCCGGCGCCGTGGCCGGCAAGTCGTACATCTTCTGCTGGCCGACGCGCTGGGTGAAGGTCGGCACATCCGAGCCCACGACGGCATCGCGCAGCAGCGCCTGGATCACCACCAGCGTGTCGTGGACATAGACCGGCGAATAGGCCTTGAGCACCCGGTCATAGGCATCGAGCAGCGGATCGCGCCGCCACATGCCGTAGAGCCAGGCCGAGCGGGACGCGGACATTGCCTTCATGACGCGCAGGAGGCGCGGCGTCCCTTCCGGGATCGGGAAGGGAATGCGCCGGCGCTTGGTCTTGTCGAGGACGGTGGAATGGACGATCTGGCCGGGGACCGCCAGCCATGCGTCGGGGCGCGCCCGCAGCAGCCCGCGCAGCTCCGCAACGTAGTCGCCGGACCAGATGTCGTCGACCGCATGCCAGGCGACGAACTCCGTCCTCGTCTCGCGCACGGCCGACACGAAATTGGGCACGAGTCCGATGTTCTCCGGCCGCCGGACGACAGTAATGCGCGGATCCTCCGCGGCATGGCGGGCCGCGATCGCAGGCGTCGCGTCGGTGGAGGCGTTGTCGTAGACGACGATCGCGAAGTCGGATTCGGTCTGCCTGCGGATGTTGCACAGCGTCGCGTCGAGGTCGGCCTCGCCGTTGAACACAGGGACAGTGACGGTCAGGTCGGTCATCGCGGCGCTATAGCCGATGGCGCGCGCCGGCGCCATAGATCGGGCGCCTGATCAATGCGGCTTGCCGTCGTCCTTCCCCGCCACATGCACTACGCGCCCGACAAGGCGACGTCGGTGGACCTGTGCGCGCGCGATTTCGTCGTCAATTCGCGCTACCGGGAAGGGATTACCGTCATAGGCGAAGCCGTCCGCAATCCGTTCGGCGACGTCCCCTTCATCGGCGTCGAGGGGATCGGCAGGCGGTTCGGGCCGGTCGGCTTCGGCGCCCGGAGTTTCGCACCGATCGCCGAGGCGATCCGGCAGGCGGAGCCGGAGGCGATCCTCGTCCACCAGTATCCGATGGCGGCCGCCCGGATCGCGCGCGCCTTCCCCGGCAGCCCTGTCGTGCTGCAGCGCCACAACCACCTGCCGGCGCGCGGCGGCCTGCACCGGATCTGGCGCGACCGCGCCTTCCGTGGGCTGGCGCTCGTCGCCTTCGTCAGCGAGACCGCGCGCAGGAGCTACACCGGGTCAGCGCCATCCGCGGTGACCTACAACGGCATCGACACCCACGCCTTCCTGCCTGGCCCGAAGGAGAAGACGGTGCTGTTCGCCGGCCGAGCGGTGCCGGAGAAGGGGGTGGAGATCTTTGCCGAGGCGGCAGCGGCAGCACTGCACGACCGGCCGGACTGGCGCGCGGTGATGGCGCTCGGCGGCGGCAAGGCGGTGGCGGCGACAGTCGAGGCGGTCAGGCGGCACCTGTCGCCGCTGGAGCGCCGGGCCGAACTGATGTTCGACCTGCCGCACACGACCGTCATGGACCTGTTCGCCCGCGCCGAGATCGCCGTTGTGCCGAGCGTTTGGGCTGAACCGTTCGGGCGTACCGCCCTCGAGGCCATGACATCGGGTGCCGCCGTCGTCAGTTCCGGCCGCGGCGGGCTCACGGAGGTCACCGGCGAGGCGGCGATCACCACCGGATCGGTCGAACCAGCCGACTTCGCGGCGGCTATCTCGCGGCTGATCGACGATCCCGCCGAGCGGACGCGGCTCCAGGCCGAGGGACGGGCACGCGCGGTTGAGCGATACGACATCCGTATCGTGACGGCGGCTTTCGACGACCTGCTGGCGGGGGCGGCTTGAGGCGCCAGGCTAACTGAAAAGCGCGGACGATCTACCCCAGATACTCGCCCGCCCTGCCCTGCAGTTTCAGCCAATGCCAGGCGTGTCGGGCAGTTGAGAAGGGGCCGCGCGGGGCAATGTGGTAGCCGGTGTCGGTCAACCGGGCGAGCACCCGGGCGGCCGTGTAGGAATTGTCCTCGCCGTCGAGCAGCGTGGGGACGTCCAGCTTGTTGAGCTTGCGCCGCGTGCCGTGGGCCCTCATGCGCGTTCCGTGCGCGGAGACGGCCGTCTCCGGTGCCGGCGGCAGGCGATCCTTCAGCATCCGGTCGAATTCGTAGACCACCGGCGCCTTGTGCGCCTCGGCCAGGTAGACCGGGTCGGCCACCGTCTCGGCCAGCGCGTGGCCGAGCCAGGCCTCGACATTGATCTTCCGGTCCGTCGCGAACATCTCGTTGGCGATATGGAGGCTGACCAGCCCGTGATAGCTCATCGCCTTGATGAACGGGTTGTAGGGCCAAGGGGCATCGCGGTCGGCGTCGATCTCGCTGACGAATTTCGCGTAGGGCGTCTCGCCGCCGGCCTCGGCCGCCTTTGTCGCGTCCTGGTAGAACGACATCGCGTTGGAACTCGCCGAATGGCCGAAGCTCGTGATCGGATGGCGGACGAACAGGATGCGGTCGGTGACGAAGACGTTGGCGAAGGCGGTG
>JAEYRQ010000341.1 GCA_023435545.1 Pseudomonadota bacterium
GTGGTGCTCCTCGAAGGGCTCCACGTCGGCGCCGAGATCGAAGATCGCGACCTCGCGGCGCCCGCGCTCGCCGATGCGCAGCGGCATCACCGCCGCGCCGATGCCCGCCCCGACGTACACCGCCCCGAGCGGCACGCCCTGGCGCTTTCCGTAGAGGCCGTGGACGTACTTGTGCCCGACGATGCGCCCCAGCGCGAGCTCGTGCAGGCGCGCGAGCGTCACCTGGCCGGCGTGGGTGTGGCCCGCGAGGACGAGCGGCACGCCGTGCTCCCAGAGCGGGTCTGCTTCCTCGGCGATGTGCGAGAGCCCGAGCGCAGGCAGGTCGCGGCGCAGGCCCTTCAGCGCCTTCGCGCGATCTGCGTGCCCCGTGTACGCGTCGTCGAGCCCGAGGACCTGCAGGCGCTGGTGCCCGAGCGTGATCACGGTGTGCTGGTTGCGGAGAAGCTCGACGCCCGCGCGGTCCAGCGCTCGCGCGACCTCGCTGCCGCCCGACCAGTAGTCGTGGTTGCCCAGCACCGCGATCGTCGGCGCCTCGAGCATCGAGAGCGTCTCGACGAGCTGATCGAGGTAGAGCTGGCTGTGGCAGACGAAGTCGCCGGTGATCGCGACGAGGTCGGGGCGCGCTTCGTTCGCGAGCTCGATCGCCCGGCGCTGGACGACGAGCGGCGTGACGCGACCGAAGTGGAGGTCCGTCAGGTGAGCCACGCGCAGCCGGGAGAGCTGCTCGGCGTGGCGGTCGGTCCCGGCGAAGCGGCGCACCTCGATGCGCGGCTTGCGCAGGCCGATCGGTTCGGGCGTCGTTCGCGGGCTCATGGCCCCGGAGCCCTGCCAGCGTCGGGCCGGGTCGGATCGGAGGACATCGGCCGGTCGATTGTAGGGGCGGAAACCCTTTCCGTCGATCCGGTATCATCGCGCTCATGCTGACCTTCAGCCGGGATCCGCAAGTCGCCGAGAAGCAGATGCAGGCGATCATCTTCTCGCTCACGACCTTCGGTCACATCGACGGAGACTTCGACGATCGTGAGAAGGAGTTCGTGCGCAACTTCATCTCGAAGCTCGTCGCGCACCGCGTGGCGACGGGCATGCCCGACGCGGCACCCGAGGTGAAGCGCGACGTGGCAGAACGCTTCACGAAGCACTTCCACGAGACGTTCGAGAACATCGAGCGCTGGGTCGCCGAGGTGATGAGCGAGCCCATCAGCAAGGACGACTCGCGCGACGCGGTGGTGCACGCGAAGCTGAAGCTGCGCTGCTTCGAGCTCTTCAAGGGCTTCGACCGCACGAGCCAGGAAGGCCTGCTCGAGACGGTCGACGAGTTCATCATGGCGGACGGGCACCTGCACCCGGCCGAGACGAAGTTCCGCAGCGAGCTCGCGGCGCTGCTCGGGGCCGAGGAGGAGATCCCGCTCGAGGAGCTCGACGACGCCACGGGCGTCCCGGTGCGGGTCTCGCAACCGCTCGATCTGAAGCTGCGGCTCGATCGCGGAGACCAGGCGGACCACCCCTTCTTCAAGCAGTTCGAGCACCACTACTCGAGCCGGCCCGAGCGCATCCAGCAGCAGGTCCAGGCGGACCTCGCGCTGGTCGATCGGATGATCGAGCTCATCGGCGAGCAGCGCGCGAAGGGCGCCGGCAAGCTCGCCGGCAAGCAGACGGTCGAGGACGTCGCGGGCGAGGACTTCTTCCTCGACGGGCACGTCTACGTGATGCCCGCCAAGCCCGGGAAGAAGTACGAGCTCGTCGTGCTCGGCGACCTGCACGGCTGCTACTCGTGCCTGAAGGCCGCGATCATGCAGACGCGCTTCTTCGAGAAGGTCGCGGCGTTCCGGAAGGACCCCGAGAACGCGCCCGAGCCGAAGCTCGTGCTGCTCGGCGACTACATCGACCGCGGCATCTTCAGCCTCAACGGCGTGCTGCGCACGGTGATGCAGCTCTTCGTGACCGCACCCGAGCACGTCTGCGTGCTGCGCGGCAACCACGAGTACTACGTCGAGTACAAGGGCCAGATCTACGGGGGCGTGAAGCCGGCCGAGGCGATCAACACGCTCAAGCCCTACCTGCCGATCGACGTGTTCCGCCGCTACATGGCGCTCTTCGAGACGATGCCGAACGTGCTGCTCTTCGATCGCACCATGTTCGTGCACGCCGGCATCCCGCGCGCCCGGCTGCTCAAGGAGCGCTGGAAGGACCTCTCCTCGCTCAACGATCCCGACATGCGCTTCCAGATGATGTGGAGCGATCCCGCGCACGCCGACGTGATCCCCGCGGGGCTGCAGGAGCAGACCGCGCGCTTCCCGTTCGGTCGGCTGCAGCTGCAGTCGTTCCTGAAGCGCATCGGCTGCAACGCGCTGGTGCGCGGGCACGAGAAGGTCGACGAGGGCTTCGAGCGCGTCTACGAGGACCCGAACGGCACGCTCATCACGCTCTTCTCGGCGGGCGGCAAGGAGAACCAGGACCTGCCGGAGGGCTCGAGCTACCGCGGGGTCACGCCGAAGGCGCTACTGGTCACGCACGAGGAGGGGACGACCGAGATGGCGCCCTTCGACCTCGACTGGCGCTCGTACAACGACCCCGAGCACAACGCGTTCTTCAAGAACCCGATGGAGATCGAGCACCGCGTCGAATAGGGATTCACAGGGAGGCGGGGAGACGGGGAGATCGGTTCGAATTC
>JAEYRQ010000359.1 GCA_023435545.1 Pseudomonadota bacterium
CGCTCGTAGATCCAATTGACGGCGGCGCCGTCCGACGATTCCAGATCGACTGTACGGTGGACGAACTCGCCCTTCAGCCGTTCGTCTATCGCGGCGAGGAGGAGGTCCTCGCCCTCCCCCGTGGCTGCCGACATCAGCACAGGCCTGCGCAGCTCCGGCTGCCGACATGCGGCTGCCGCGAGCCGCTCGCGCTCCGTGGCATCGAGGAGATCCACCTTGTTCAGAATCTGCAGGACCCGCGCCCCGCTTTCGTCATTGACGCCGAGGCGCTCCAGGATCGCTTCCACGTCCTCCGCCTGCGCCTCGGTATCGGGATGCGAGACGTCCCGCACGTGCAGGATCAGGTCGGCCTCCAGCACTTCCTCCAGCGTCGCCCGGAACGCTGCGACGAGATCGGTCGGCAGATCGGAGATGAATCCGACCGTATCCGAGAGGATGACGCGGCGCCCGCTCGGCAGCCGCACCGCCCGTAGCGTTGGGTCTAGGGTAGCGAACAACATGTCGCGCGCCAGCACCTCGGCCCGCGTCAGGCGGTTGAACAGCGTGGATTTTCCGGCATTGGTGTAGCCGACCAGCGCCACGATCGGAAACGGCACCCTGCGGCGGCTCTCACGATGCAGTCCGCGCGTGCGGCGCACCGACTCCAGTTCCTTCTCGATGCGGGCGATCCGCTCCTGGATCAGCCGCCGGTCGGTCTCGATCTGGGTCTCACCCGGACCGCCCAGAAAGCCGAAGCCACCGCGCTGACGCTCCAGATGTGTCCAGGAACGCACCAGCCGGCTCTTCTGCCAGTTCAGATGCGCAAGCTCGACCTGCAGCCGCCCTTCGCGCGTACGCGCCCGCTCGCCGAAGATCTCCAGGATCAGACCGGTCCGGTCGAGCACCTTGGTGTTCCAGGCTTTCTCCAGATTGCGCTGCTGGGCAGGCGACAGTGGAGCGTCGACGACGACGAGGCCGACCTCCTCGGTGAGGACCAGGCCCTTCAACTCCTCCACCTTGCCCTGGCCGATCAATGTCGCTGGCCTGGGATCTGCTATCCGCACGATCCCCTGCCCGACAACGTCGAGATCGATCGCCTGGGCGAGTCCGACCGCCTCGTCCAGACGCGCCTCGGCCGATCTGATCGGCGTTCCGCCCTCCCCCGGCGGGCGGCCGCGCATTTCCGGCACGATCACGTAGGCGCGCGTCGGCGCCCTCGCGGTCTCGTGGGCGAGGTTGGCGTCACGGCGCCCCTCGGCGCCATGGGATGCGGAATCGACCGGCTTCAATCAGCCTCCGACCGCAGCCCCCTCCTCGGCAGGCTCGAACAACTGGATCGGGTGGTTCGGCATGACCGTGGAGATGGCGTGCTTGTAGACGAGTTGCGAGTGTCCGTCCCGCCGGAGCAGCACGCAGAAATTATCGAACCAAGTCACGACCCCCTGCAACTTGACCCCGTTTACGAGGAAGATTGTGAGAGGCGTCTTGTTCTTGCGAACATAGTTCAGGAAAGTGTCCTGGAGATTTTGATGTCGTTCCGCCGCCATTGCTTTTACCTCTTGCCCCGCCGCCGGCATACGGGCGGGTCCTTATGTGGCTGACCACGCGGTGCTTGTCGGACCGTCATGCGATCCTTGATCGAATTAGATGGTAAGAAGATGTCGGAGGGCAAGGCACGATTTTGCAGTGCACCCCTGCAGACACGCCGGCGTTGCAGTCTCGTCACGAGGTGATTTCCGCGGCCCCGTGAAACAGTTCCCTCAGCCGCCCCGCGATCGAGCCGGGCTTGCCGTTTCCGATCGCCGAATCGTCAATCCGCACCACCGGCATCACCAGCTTTGTCGCCGAGGTTACGAACGCTTCGCGCGCCCGCTTTGCCTCCTCAACGGTGAATGCGCGCTCGACAAGCTCCAGCCCTTCGCGACGGGCGAGATCGACCACCACCGTCCGGGTGATCCCTCTCAATATGCCGTGCTCGGCGGGCCGCGTGATCAGCCTGCCCTCCATGTCGACGATCCAGGCGTTGGTCGAGGAGCCCTCGGTGACGTTACCGTCGTGATCGACGAACCATGCTTCGGCCGCTCCGGCCTCCTCCGCCGCCTGCCGCGCCAGGACGTTGGGCAGCAGCGACACCGATTTGATATCGACGCGTTCCCAGCGGTTATCGGGCACGGTGACGACCGCAATCCCCTCCTCCGCCGCCTTGCGGCCCTTGCGCCGGTCGATCGAGCGGGCTGTCACCACCACAGCCGGCGCTACGTCGTCCTTGGGGAACAGGTGGTCCCGGCGGGCAACCCCGCGCGTGACCTGGAGATACACCATTCCGTCGCGCACCCGGTTGCGCCGGACCGTCTCCCGCAGCACGTGAGCGAGTGCGCTGCGCGACATCGGCTCGCGAATGCGCAGTTCCTTCAGCGAGCGCTCCAGCCGGTTCATATGCCGGCGCTCGTCGACCAGGTGTCCGTCCAGCACCTCGCACACCTCATACACCCCGTCGGCGAACTGGTAGCCTCGATCCTCGACATGAACGCACGCCCGGGCATGTGGGACGTAGCGGCCATTCACATAGGCGACACGGGACATGACGATGTGATCTCCTTACCGATCCAGACAGCGACATTGCTGCCTGCGGTGCCACTCGGCAACTCTCATCCGCGGCGGGCCGCATATACGAACAAACCGAATACGGCGATTACCTCCAGCCGTCCCAGGATCATGCCGGCACACAGCATCAGCCGAGTGCCGCTGCCCAGTTCCGAATAGGCCGGCCAGCCGGCACCGGCCCAGTCGCTGGCGTAGATAGGGCCCGCATTCGACAGGGCCGACAGGGCCCCGATGACGGAGCCGTCATAGGGGATGCCTTCGGCGGCGAGCAGCAGCGACAGGGCAATGGCTGCCAGCACGAAGGCCAGGAACCCCGACCAGATCGCCTTCATGACCTGCATGTCGTAGACCTGCCCGCCCAACGTCGATGGTCTGACGCCGTGCGGGTAGATGAGGCGGTTCAATTCCCGCCCGCCCTGCAGCACCATCGCGCCGATCCGGAACACTTTGATTCCGCCCCCGGTCGAAAAGCTGGTCGCGCCGATCGAGAGAACCGTAGCGACGACGACGACCGTGAAGACCTCGAACCCCGCATATCGCACCTCGAAGCCCGTCGTCGTGACGAGCGAGGTCGCCGTGAAGATACCGTCGCGCAGCGCCACCCATGCGCCCCGTCCCGAAGCTTCCAAGTACCGGTAGCCGGCGACAAGCCCGAGCACCAGGCACAAGCCGATCATCCACACGCTCTCCCTGTGCGCGAAGCTCTGGCGGCGGCGGAGATGCAGCAGATCGCGGTGCCAGAGGACGTTTGTCGCGCCGTAGAGCATTGCCGCCGTCATGACCGCCAGGCCGAAGCTCGATACGTACTCCCCGAGATCCACGGATCGCGGCGTGAAGCCGCCGGTGGAGACGGACGAGAACGCCAGCACCAGCGCCTCGAACGCATCGAGCTCGGTTGCAGCAAGCGCCAGGAAGGTCAGCGCGGTCGCGCCGAGATAGATCGGGAAGATGTCGCGAATGACGAGGACCAGCCTGCGCTTCTCGGGAAGCCCGCCGTGCTCGATCATGCGGGCATGGGTCTCCGGCAGCCCCCCTACCCCCGTCGGAGCCAGCGCCAGCACCACCACGAGCAGCGTCAGCCCGCCCCCGATCCACTGCAGCATCCCCAGCCAGAGCACGATTGAGCGGGGCAGCCGTTCCGGCGCGGGAAGCACGGTCGCTCCCGTGGTGGTGAGACCGGATACCGCTTCGAAATAGGCGTCGATCGGCGACAGACTGGGCACGCCAAGCAGCAGGGGCAGCGCTCCGACTATCGGAAGCAACGTCCACAATAGCAGCGCCAGCAGATAGCGCTGCGCAGGGCGCAATCGTCTTTCCCGCCCGCTGAGACTGAGCATCATCGACCCAGCCACGAAAATGCTGACGAGCGCGCTGACCAGGAAGTCGACGGCCTGGGCCCCCTCCCCCAATCCGGCAGCGATGATCGCCGGGACGATCAGCGCCACCGACAGGGCAGCCAGGAAGTACGCGAA
>JAEYRQ010000394.1 GCA_023435545.1 Pseudomonadota bacterium
TGGCTCGACGAGTCGCTGCCGACACTGTCCGACCGCGACAGGGGCGCCGAGCGCCTCGTCTCCGGCACGAAGGGGTCACATCTGATCCTCGACTGCCCGGAGCTGTATGAGGAGCTGCGCGGCCATATGGTCTTCTTCGAGCGGGAGGACGGCCGCGTCTGCATCCTGTTTCCGTATCTCGGCAAGGTGCTGGCCGGCTCTACCGACATCCGCGTCGACAGGGTGAGCCGCACGCGCTGCGAGCCGGAGGAACGCGACTACATCCTGGATGCGGTGCGCGAGGTATTTCATGCAATCGAGGTCTCGGCGCGGGACATCGTCTTCAGCTTCAGTGGCATCAGGCCGCTGCCGAAGAGCGACCACGCCTTCACCGGCCGGATCTCGCGCGGCCATTTCGTCCAGCGCCTCGACGGCGTCGTGCCGCAGTTCTGCATGGTCGGCGGCAAGTGGACCACATTCCGCGCCTTCGCCGAGCAGGCGGCGGACGAGGTGCTGGCGGAACTCGGCCGCGAGCGCACGTGCGGGACGATCGATCTGCCGATCGGCGGCGGCGCCGGCTTTTCGAGCGGGGGGGACCTCGCCGCCGAACTCGTCGCGCGGCATGGAGTGAGCGGGAGCCGGGCCGAATGGCTGGTCGACGCCTATGGCACGCGCGCCGGCGAGGTGATCGCCTTCTGCCAGGATCGGGACGATGACGTGCCTGTCGTTCCCGGGGGCACGATCACCGAGGCGGAGATCGCCTTCCTCTGCCGGATGGAGTTCGCCGGGGAACTCGAGGACATGCTGCTGCGGCGCACGCCGTTGGCGATCCGGGGCGAAGTCTCGATGGCGATGGTCGAGCGCGTGGCCACCGTCATGGCCGGCGAACTCGGCTGGGACGGCGAACGCACGGCCCGCGAAATCGAAACCTTCGTCGGCGCTCTGGCGGAGTATCACGGCGTCTCGCCCGAGACGCTCGCCCGACGCAACCAGGACAGGAGCTGCACATGCGCATGAGCGCCAAGGCCAGGATGAACCGGCTGTTCACCAACGGGGGCTGCCTCGATGTCGCGCTCGACCATGGCGTCTGCAACGAGCCCTCCTTCCTAGTGGGCCTCGAGGACATGGCCGGCGTCGTCGACACGCTGATCCGCGCGCGGCCCGACGCGATCCAGATGGCCTACGGGCAGGCGGATCTGCTGCAGGGCCGTCCGGAGAAGGACAAGCCGGCGCTGGTCATGCGCATCGACATGGGCAATCCCTACAATGCCCAGCGCCATCGCGTCATGTGGTCGATGCTGCAGAACCGCGACGAACCGATCGCCGGGGCGCTGGAGATGGATGCGGCCTGCGTGGTGGTCAACCTGTTCATGCTGCCGGACGAGCCCGAGCTCTTCCGCCAGTGCGTCGAGAACATCAGCCGGGTGCGCGCCGACTGTCATCGCTACGGCATGCCGCTGATGATCGAGCCGCTGGTCATGCTCCCAAACGATGTCCGCGGCGGCTACCAGGTCGATGGCGACGCGGAGAAGATCGTCACGCTGGTGCGGCTCGCCTCCGAGATGGGCGCGGACATCATCAAGGCCGATCCGACGGAGAATCCCGAGGACTTCCACCGTGTGGTCGAGGCCGCGCGGGTGCCGGTACTCGTCCGTGGCGGCGGAAAGGACGATCTTCGCACCGTGCTCGCCAAGTCCGCCGTGCTGATGGGGCAGGGCGCCAGGGGCATGGTCTATGGGCGCAACATCTATCAGCATGCCAATCCGACGGCGGTGGTGACTGCCCTGATGGCGTTGATCCACGATGGTGCCGGCGGTGAAGAGGCGTGGGAGATCTACAATCGTGGCTGATGACGGGCCCTGGCTGCTCGGGCTCGATGCCGGCAACACCGTCATCAAGGCGGTTCTGTTCGACCAGCAGGGACGCCAGATCGCCGCGCACGGGATCGATGGAGCTACCCACACGCCGGCGCCGGGCATGGTCGAGCGCTCGGTGCCTGAACTGTGGGAGAACGCTAGGGCGGCGATCGCCGGCTGCATCGCCGAAGCGGGTATCGATCCGCGCGACATCGCCGCCATCGGCACCGCCGGCCACGGCAACGGCCTCTATCTGCTGGAGCGCGACGGATCGCCCCTGATCGGTATCCAGTCGCTGGATTCGCGCGGCGCCGCGCTCGCCGCCGAGCTGGATGCGGCCGTTGGCGGCGAGGTTCACGCGATCTCCCTGCAACGGCCATGGCCGTCACAGACCCCGGTGCTTCTTGGCTGGCTGAAGCGTCACCGGCCGGATCTCTACGCCCGCGCCGGCACGCTGCTGTTCGCCAAGGACGTCCTCACCTGGAACCTGACCGGCGAGCGTGTCGGCGAGATCTCCGACATGTCCGGCGCGGGCCTGCTGCGCCTGCCGGACGCCGACTACGACATGGCGCTGCTCGGTCTCTATGGGCTCGACGATGCCGCGGCACTCCTGCCGCCGCTGCACCGGCCGACCTCGATCGTCGGTTCGGTCACGGCCGAGGCGGCAGCCGCGACCGGTCTTGCGGTGGGAACTCCGGTCGTTGCCGGATACTTCGATGTCATCGCCTCGGCGCTCGGATCGGGTGCATCCGGACCGGGTGCCGCCTCCATCGTCGTCGGCAGCTGGTCGATCAACCAGGTGCTGTCCGATGCGCCGGTGCGCGACGACCGCGTGTTCATGGTCGCGGTTTACGGGTGTGACCTGTTCGCCAACATGGACAACAGCGCCACGTCGGCCGCCAATCTCGAATGGTATGTGCGCCAGCTTGTCGAGCGCGGCGCCCATCACGACGATCCCTTCGGCCACGTCAACGCGGCCGTGGGGAGCGTCGAGACAGCGCACGACGACCCGCTGTTCCACCCCTTTCTCTACGGCGGCCGGCTCGGCGCGCACCTGCGCGGCGGCTTCTACGGCCTCGCCGGCTGGCACGGCGAGGGGCACCTGCTGCGGGCGCTGTTCGAAGGCGTGATGTTCGAGCACAGGCGTCACGTCGAGGTGCTGTCGCAGGCAGGCGTCACCTTCTCGACGGCGGCGCTTTCCGGCGGCGGGGTGCGCTCGCCGCTCTGGCCGCGGATGTTCGCCGATGGCCTCGGCGTGCCCGTCACGATAGCGGAGGCGCAGGAAACCGGTGCGCTCGGCGCCGCGATGGCCGCGGCGGTCGGCATCGGCCTCCATCCAGACGAGGCATCCGCGGTCGGCGCCATGACGCGGGTGGCGCGCAGGTTTGATCCCGACCCGGCGATGCGTGCACACTATGATCGGCGCTATGCGGTCTGGACCCGGCTGATGCAGGCAATGGACCCGCTGTGGCGCGAACTGGCGGCAGGTAGACCGGGTCGATGACGCTGGATGGGAACTACGACTACATCATCGTCGGCGCTGGCACGGCCGGCTGCGTGCTTGCCAACCGACTGACCGCGGACGGGCGCACCCGGGTGCTGCTGCTCGAGGCCGGCGGCAGCGACAATTATCACTGGGTGCACATCCCGGTCGGCTATCTCTACTGCATCGGCAATCCGCGCACCGACTGGATGATGAAGACCGGCTCCGAGCCTGGGCTCAACGGGCGCTCGCTGGTCTATCCGCGCGGCAAGGTGCTGGGAGGCTGCTCGTCGGTCAACGGCATGATCTACATGCGCGGCCAGGCCGCCGACTACGACGGCTGGCGCCAGATGGGCAATGTCGGATGGGGCTGGGACGATGTCCTGCCATACTTCCTCAGGTCGGAGGACCATTACGGCGGGAAGTCCGAACTGCACGGCGCCGGCGGCGAGTGGAAGGTGGCGCGGCAGCGGCTGACCTGGGACATCCTGCTGGCCGTTCAGGAGGGTGCGCGCGAGTTCGGGATCGAGCCGCGCGCCGATTTCAACGACGGCGACAACGAGGGTTCCGGCTTCTTCGAGGTCAACCAGAAGCGCGGCGTGCGCTGGAGCGCGGCCAGGGGATTCCTGAAGCCGGCGCTGAAGCGGCCGAACCTGCGGCTCATCACCCACGCGCTCACACATAGCCTGATCCTGGAGGGCCGCCGGGGCGTGGGCTTGCGATTCAGGCAGGGCGGTCTTGAGCGCGAGGCACGAGCCGATGCCGAGGTGCTGCTGGCCGCAGGTTCGATCAACTCGCCGAAGCTGCTCGAACTGTCCGGCATCGGTCGGCCGGACGTGTTGCGCGGGCTCGGCATCGAGGTCGCACACGAAAGCCCCGGCGTCGGCGAGAACCTGCAGGACCATCTGCAGATCCGCACCGTCTACAAGGTGACGGGCGCGAAGACGCTCAACACCATCGCCAACAGCGCGTACGGAAAGGCGACGATCGCCCTTCAATATGCGCTGATGCAGTCCGGCCCGATGTCGATGGCGCCGAGCCAGTTCGGCATGTTCACCAAGTCCGACCCGTCGAAGGCGACGCCCGACCTCGAGTATCACGTCCAGCCGCTGTCGACGGACCGGCTGGGCGATCCGCTGCATCCCTTCCCGGCGATCACCATGTCGGTGTGCAACCTGCGACCCGAAAGCCGCGGCAGCGTTCATGCCGCCACGCCCGATCCCGAAACCCAGCCCGACATTCGCCTCAACTACCTGTCGGCGCAGGCCGACCGCGACGTCGCGCTGAAGGCGGTCCGGCAGGCGCGCCGGATCATGACCGCCCGGGCGCTGGCGCGCTACCGGCCCGAGGAGATGCTGCCGGGGCTGGTGGTGGATTCTGACGAGGATCTGGTACGGGAGATCGGCAATATCGCCACGACGATCTTCCATCCCGTCGGAACCTGCCGGATGGGGCAGGACGACCGCGCCGTGGTCGACGGCGACCTGCGCGTCCGTGGACTCTCCGGCCTGCGCGTCGTCGACGCGTCGATCATGCCGACCATCGTATCGGGCAACACCGCCTCGCCCGTCGTCATGATTGCGGAGAAGGCCGCCGACATGATCCGCGCTGCTCGTTGACAAGTTCCAAGGCCGTATCGGCCGGGATCGTCACCGAGGGCCTCGGCCCGGCCGCAGCCGCAGGTCTCTCAACCGCGTTGGAAATGGCGCGCCCGAAGAGATTCGAACTCCTGACCCCCAGATTCGTAGTCTGGTGCTCTATCCAGCTGAGCTACGGGCGCCCGTCGGCCGCCATAGGCGGCGCGAAAGCAGCTTTCGGCCCATTGGGCCGGCGCGCGGGGCATACGTAGTCGGATCGGAGGCGGAATGCAAGCGATCGCGTGCGGTCGGCTTTGCAGGCGGGGAGAGGCATCCCCCGCGGGTGTTCAGTGCTGGTCAACTCGGCGCGAGGGCTGAATGCTTCGGGTTCGGCGCCCTGGCCGATCCGGCTGGTGCGCAGGGGGCAGGGGACCTGTGCATCAAGTTCTGCAGTGGAAGGGGCACGGTCGCGGGCGTGACGCTATGCTGGCGGCGGATTACGGACCTGCCTCGGGCGCTGAGCCGACTCAGGCGCTGGCCCGGCCGCCGCGACGCGGCTTCAATTCGACCACCCGGTCGGGGATCTCGATGCGGAAGGTGGCGCCGAGGGTGCCGTCCGCCAGCCGGATCTCGCCGCCATGCGCCTGGACCAGTTCGGCGGCGATGGCGAGTCCCAGGCCGATACCATCCGGCCGCGCCGAGCCGTGAAACGCCTCGAACAGATGCTTGCGCGCCTTGGCGGGCACGCCGGGACCGGTATCGGCAACCTCGATGGTGACGACGGCGCCGTCGCGCCGCGCCGATACGCGCACCATGTCGTGCTCGTTCTCGCCGCCGCGGCTCTCGATCGCCTGCGCGGCGTTGCGGGTCAGGTTGACGAGGATCCGGAACAGTTGCTCCTGGTCGGCATCGATCATGAGATCACTGGGCACTGCATTGACGAACCGGAGCTTGCGATCGGACGCCAGTTCCAGCGTGTCGCCCGCTTCCTCGACCAGCGGCGCGAGGGAGACCATGCGGCGTTCCGGCGGCGATTCGCGCGCGCTGCCGTACCTGAGCGTATTGGTGCAGAAATCGACCGCCCGATCGAGCGTTCGGACCAGCTTGGGCGCCAGCCGCTGCACCAGCGGGTCCTGCACCTCGCCGACCCTGTCGACGACGAGTTGGGCCGAGGCAAGCATGTTGCGAAGGTCGTGGTTGATCTTCGAGACCGCCAGGCCCATCGCCGCCAGACGGTTCTTCTGGTTGAGCGTGCCGACGAGTTGGCGCTGCATCCGCGCGAGTTCGCGGCGGGCGACGCCGATCTCGTCCTCGCGGCCTGAGGGCTGGATGATCCTCGCCGGATCCTCCGGCGCCTCCGAAAAGGCCACCATCGCGGCGGTCAGCTGGCGCATCGGCCGCACCAGCAGGCGGTGCAGCGTCAGATAGACGAGCGCCGCGGTGAACACCGAGATGATGATCGACAGGGTGAGGATGTTGATCGAATAGGTCACCATCGCCCTGCGCAGCGGCGTCTCGTCCATGACGATCTCGATGAACTCGCCGCCCGTGGGCGCCTCGCCGACCACCCGGATCGTGCGTCCGTCGGTGGCCGTCAGGGTTCCGAACGCCGCACGGATCTCCTCGGGGATGCTCATTTCGCGCAGGTCGTAGCTTGCCTCAACGGTCGGCGGCATGTCGGAGATCGCCAGCAGCCGCCGCGTACCGCCGCGTTTATGGGCGACAGTGTAGGCCCCGACCTGCCGCAAGAGCTCCAGTTCGAGCTCCTTCGGCACCATGTTGTCGGGCGCCGCCTCCAGAACGAGCGCTGCCGTCTGCGCGGCGCTGAGGCGATCCTTCAGCCATCCACGCCGGAAATTGGCGATGGAAGGAACGTAGATCAGCACCTCGCAGATCATCACGAACAGGATCGTGAGCACGAGAAGCTTGCCCGACAGGCCGATGCCACGCCTGCGGCCGGGGGGATGGTCGTCTGTCACCGTCTTGTCAGGCACGCGTGTCCGATCCGCCTCGCCCAATTCGCTACGAGCGACCGCGCGGATTGTCGCCGCTCAGCCGAACTTGCGCAGGAAACCAATGATGCGCCGCACCCACGGACTCGTCAAACGCGGGCGGTAGAACTCGATGGCCGCGCGCCGCCCGATTTCGGTCAGCGTCGGATAGGGCGACACCAGGCCCGCCATGGCTTTGATGTCGAGACCGGCCTGGAGCGCGAGCACCCAGGGCTGGATGATCTCGCCGGCACTCTCGCCGCAGACGCCGACGCCGAGGATCCGCCCCTTCGGTGTCGTGATCACCTTGATGTGCCCCTCGGTCCGGCGCTCGGCCCGTGCGCGGTCGTTCTCGGCATAGGGCCAGCGCAGGACGCGGATCATGCGGTGGCGCCGCCGTGCCTCGGCCTCCGTCATGCCGACCTGGGCCAGCTCCGGATCGCAGTAGGTGACGCGCGGGATGAGCCGGTAATCGGCCTTTGCGCCCAGCCGGAACAGGATATTGCGGATGACGATCCCGGCCTGGTAGCTGGCGACGTGGGTGAACTGCGGTCCGCCGATGACATCGCCGACCGCGTAGACGCGGCGATTCGCCGTCCTCAACTTGCGGTTCACCCGGATGCCCTCGGTGCCGGCGGCGATTCCAGCCGCCTCGAGGTCGAGACTGTCCGTCACCGGCTGGCGGCCGGTCGCGATCAGCAGGTCGGATCCGTCGAGAGCCTGCTCGCCGTCCTCGCTGCCGATGATCACCCGAACGCCGTTGCGCCGGGGCTCGACGCGCTGGATCGGCTGGCCGACGCAGAAGGAGACGCCCTCGCGCCGCATCCGCTCCAGGATGACGGCGGCGAGTTCCGGGTCCTCGCGGCCAAGCGGCGTTCCGGCCTCGACGACGGTGACCTGGCTGCCCAGCCTGCGGATCGCCTGGGCGATCTCGAGACCGATCGGGCCGGCGCCGACGACGATCAGATGGGCCGGCTTCCGAGTGATCGAAAAGATCGTCTCGTTGGTGTGGTAGTCCACCCCGCCGAGACCGGGGATCGGGGGAACGGCGGGGCGTGAGCCGGCTGCGACGACGAAGCGGCGGGCCCTGATCCGGGATTCGCCGGCCGCGAGCGTCGATTTGTCCAGGAATCGTGCCTCGGCCTTGATCACCGTTACGCCCATGGCGCGGAAGCGCGCCTCCGAGTCGATCGGAGCGATCGCCTCGATGACGCCGTGCACATGGTCGTGGACGCGGCGGAAGTTGAGTTGCGGCTCCACCGCCCTGATGCCGAAAGCGCCCGCCTCGCGCA
>JAEYRQ010000425.1 GCA_023435545.1 Pseudomonadota bacterium
CGGTCATCCCGTCCGCCCGTCCATCCCTCGACGGCAACCGGATCTGGTCGATCGAGGTGGTGGCCGGTCCCAACGACGACTGGATCGACGAGGCCGGCCGCGCCCGGTTCCTCGGCAGCGACTGGACACTGTCGGCGAAGAGCAACCGCACCGGCTTCCGTCTTCAGGGTCCGGAATGGACCTTCGACGCGCGTGCCACCAACAAACGGCCCGAGCACGGCGAGGACCCCTCCAACATTCTCGACCACGGCTACCCGTTCGGCTCCGTCAACCTCGCCGGGCAGACACCGATCATCCTCGTCAACGACGGCCCGAGCACCGGCGGCTTCATCAACCCCTACACGGTGATCACCGCGGCGTTCTGGAAGCTCGCCCAGTCGCGGCCCGGCGACACCTACCGCTTCGCCGAGGTCGGCGTGGAAGAGGCGCAGCGATTGCGCCGCGATCTTGATGCGCTGTGCACGGCCGCCAGCCTGACACGGGCCTGACGGTCCGCGCCGTTACTCCTGGAACGCCGACGACTGTTCGGCGATGAAGGCACCCGCCTGGAGGATGTCGTTGCGGATTGCCCGGCGGGCGGAAACCGGATCCTTCGACTTGAAGGCATCGAGCGCCGCGCGGTGGTTGTCCTGAAGCGCCTCGACCAGCGCGAGGTTTTCCAGCAGCGCGTTCAGACTGGGACCGATCTGCACCCACAACGCCCGGATGATCCGGAGCAGCACCGGGGAGCGCGATGCCTCGTAGATGGCGAAGTGGAAGTCCTCATTGGCCGAGAGATAGCTCTTCAGATCCTGCGTGGCGATCGCCTTGCTCATGCGCTCGACGAGTTGCTCCAGCCTCCGGATCTCGCCGGGCGTGAACAGGAGCGCCGCCTTCTCCGCCGCCAGTCCTTCCAGTTCCGCGCGGGTGTCGCGGATGTCGAGGAAGATGTCCTGGGTGATGCGCGGTATCCGGTAGGACCGGTTGGGTTCGGCGATAAGGGCGTTCTCGGCGACCAACTGCTGCAGCGCCTCGCGCACCGGCGTCGGGCTCGTCCCGAAGGCATCAGCCAGCCCGCGCACGGTGAGCGCCTGTCCCGGCTCGAATGCGCCCTTCATGATCGCGGCCCTGAGCCGCACGTAGACCCGTCCACGTAGGGTGTCCCGGGAGACCCCTCTCAGCCCATGCGCAATCGACATTCAGGTTCTGCCTCGTTTCGTCCCGGGTGCCTGTCAGTCGTTTCACGGCCGGTCTGCGCCGGCCTGGCGGGCCCGTGCGAGCGGGCCCGGGGGATGGTGCTTCGGTCGCCCCGCTCCTGCAACCAGGGATCGCGGAACAACAGACATGCGGCTCAGGCGAGGCGAACGCCGTCCCTCGTCAGTTCGTCGCGAACGCCGGCGATGCTGGCCGCCAGCCGCTCGACGCAGGCCTCCACGTCGGCGCGAGAGATGATCAGCGGCGGCGAGAAGGCCAGCGAATCTCCGTTCGGCAGGGCGCGGGTGATCAGCCCCTTGTCCAGCGCCTGCGCTGCCACCCGGCTTGCCACCTTCAGCGCCGGATCGAACGGCGTCTTGGCGGCGGGATCGGCGACCAGCTCGACGGCGGCGATCAGGCCGAGGCCGCGCACCTCGCCGATCTGCGGCTGGCCCTCGAAGGTCTCGCGCAGCAGCGACTGCATGTAGGCGCCGGTCTCGGCGGCCCGGTCGGCCAGGTTCTCGTTCACCAGGATGTCGAGATTGGCCACCGCCGCGGCGCAGGACACCGGGTGGGCGGTGTAGGTGTAGCCGTGGCCGAAGACGCCGAGCGAGCGCGATTCCTCCATAAGCACCTGCCACATCTTCTCCGACACCACCGAGGCCGACAGCGGCACGTAGCCGCTGGTGATGCCCTTGGCGACGGTCACCATGTCGGGCTCGATGCCGAATACCTCCGAACCGAACATCTTGCCGAGCCGGCCGAAGCCGCAGATCACCTCATCGGCGATCATCAGCACGTCGTGCTTCTTGAGGACTTTCTGGATCTCCTCGAAGTACCCCTTCGGCGGCACGATCACGCCGCCGGCGCCCATCACCGGCTCGGCGATGAAAGCGGCGACCGTGTCGGGACCCTCCCGTTCGATCATCGCGTCCAGTTCGGCCGCGCAGTGGCGGGAGAAGTCCTCCTCGCTCATGCCGGGTTCCGCGTTCCAGTAGTGGTGCGGCGTCACCGTGTGCAGGATGCGGTCGATCGGCAGGTCGAAGGCGTTGTGCAGCACCGGCAGGCCGGTGAGGCTCGCGGCGGCGACGGTGACGCCGTGATAGGCGCGTTTGCGGGCGATGATCTTCTTCTTCTTCGGCCGGCCGAGCAGGTTGTTGTAGTACCAGACGAGCTTCACCTGGGTGTCGTTGGCGTCCGAGCCGGACAGGCCGAAGAACACCCGTCCCATCTCGCCCGGCAGCATCCGCTTCAGCCGGTCGGCGACATGGGCGGCCGGCTCCGTGCCCATCGAGGCGAAGGAATGGTAGTAGGGCAGTTCGCGCAGCTGCCGGTCGACGGCCTCGGCGATCTCGGTGCGGCCATAGCCGATGTTGACGCACCACAGCCCGGCGAGCGCGTCGATGTACTCGCGGCCGGCCCGATCCGTCAGGCGCACGCCCGAGCCGTTCACCATGATGCGCGGCCCGGTCTCGTTGTGCTGGGCGAGCGCGGTGAAAGGATGAAAGACGCTTTGCCTGTCGAGCTCCTCGACCGAGAGATTGTGCGTGGGGTGCAGGGTCATTCTGGTACTCCTGGGTCGGCGCGGCCGGCTTATGGGCTTTGTGATATCAAATCTTCGGCCTTTGTGATATCAAATATCACTCTAGCGCAGCCTCATCGTTGACAAGTAAGGTGGGGAATGCGTGACTATCCGTGCGCGGCCCGTGGCCGGGCGCGCCCGGGCGGCAGGAT
>JAEYRQ010000398.1 GCA_023435545.1 Pseudomonadota bacterium
CTTCGCAGCCCTCGCCGAGTTCCACCGTGACCGGCAGCGGCGGCTCCTGCTTGACGCCCGGTGCGCGCGGCCGGACGACGATCATTCCGCTCACGTCCGGCGCGAACTGGTTGACCACCTCGCGCACGGCGCTCGGAAACACGTTGACGCCGCGCACGATCAGCATGTCGTCGGTTCGCCCGATGCACCTCACCCGGTGCGAGGTGCGGCCGCAGGCGCAGGGATCGGTCCGCAGTTCGACGTGGTCGCGGCTACGGAAGCGCAGCAGCGGCGCAGCGCGGTGGCGCAGATGCGTGTAGACCAGTTCGCCGCGCGCGCCGTCCTCCATCGGTACCGGCGCGCCGGTGTCGGGATCGATCAGTTCGACATGGACGAAACCGCGGGCGCAGAAGTGCATCCCGTTCCGCTCGGGGCACTCGCCCCACATCGACACACCGATATCGCCGATGCCCATCGCCTCGGTAACCTGGGCGCCCCAGGCCTCCTGAAGCCGCGCGCGGATCACCGGCTCCCCGCCACCAGGCTCACCGGCGACCATGATCCGCTCGACCGACGAATTGCGGATGTCGATGCCGCGATCCGCCGCCCATTCGACGAGATGCAGCGCATAGGAGGGCGTCAGCGCCATGACATGCGGCTTCAGCAGGCGGACCGCCGTCATCAGCCGATCGGTGTTGCCGGTCCCGACCGGAATGTGACAGAGCCCGAGCAGGTTGAACGCGTCCAGCGCGGCGCCGGCTACGAAGGGGCCGGCGTTGTAGGTCGAGACAATGCGCTGGCCGCGCTCGAGGCCGGAGGCGGCGTAGCTGCGCGCAGACGTGCGCACCCAGTTCTCGAGGTCGAATGCGGTAAGCGGGATATAGCTCGGCGTGCCCGTCGTGCCGCTCGTGGAAAAGATGCGGACGATCTCGTCCATCGGCACCGCCAGATGCGTGCCGACCGGATCTGCCTCGCTGCGGGTTGCGCGCAACTCGTCCTTCTCGGTGAAGGGCAAGGCGGCGATGTCGTCGAGGCCGCCGACCGATCCGGCATCCCGGAAACCCGCCGCGCCAAGCTTCTCCCGGTAGAACCGCGACTGGCCGAACAGATAGGTCACCTGCTCGCGATAGAGGATGTCGTCGGCGCGCCGCTGTGCGTCGAGCGGCATCATCTCGATCTGCGGATCGACTATCATCGGTGATAGCTGCCCGGTTCGTAGACTATGGCGGACTCCCCCTGTGCGGCCATCAGGAAGCCAACGGGCCGCTCCTGCTCCTCAGCCAGATGGGCGAGAAGGCCGGCCGTTCTGGCGAGAATGGGAATCGCCTTGATCATCGCCGGCGGGAAATCGAGGTCGAGCAGCACCGCGGCGATCGGCATCGACACGTTCATCGGCAGGGGCTTGCCCCATGCGGCCGCGACCGCATCGGGAAGGAGCCGGGCGAAGGCGACATGGCGACCGGCGACACCCTGGGCTTCCGCCTCGTCCAGGATCCGCACGGCGCGCGGGTCCACCGGCTTGTGCACCGGATGGCCGAAGCCGGGAAACGGCGTGCGGGCTGCCCGGTACTCGGATGCGATGGCCGTGGCGACCTCCGACGGCGCCGTGCCCTTGTCGATGCGTCCCGCGGCTTCGACCAGCAGCAGCCCGCAAAGCTCCGACGTGCCCAGCACCACGGGGCCGCAACCGAGGATGCCCGCGGCAACCGCCGCCTGCAGCGCGTCGGGAGCAGCCGCAATCGTCATGCGCGCCGCCTGGGCCGTCGGCGTCAGACCGTGCTCGGCGATCGCGATCAGCAGCATATCCAGGAAGCGCGTCCGCTGCGGACCGGGCTCCCGGCCCGTCACCAGCAGGTAGAAGTACTCCGTGAAGGTCAGCCGCCCCATCAGGTCGGCGCACAGATCGCGTCCGCGGACCTCGATGCGGTCGGCAGTGGCGGTGCAGATAGAGGTGACGGCCGGACCCGGCTTTCCGATCAGCATGCGCCTCCCATCTCGGCCTGTCGGCCCTTATTGATTGATTAGATTGTAGGACAATATTGCATTCGATCTGCTTGTCAACCGGGTGCCGGTCGGCTAACCAGAACGGCATGAGCGATGTGACCCTCGACCTCGAAGACTCGGCCTCGCCCAGCCCGACCGTCTCCGTACAAAGCGTGCGCGGGACGACGGTCGACCGCGTGGTCCAGCATCTGCGCGACGGCATCCTGAACAGCCGATATGCGCCGGGGCAGCGCCTGATCGAGGCGGACCTTACCCGCGACCTCGGCGTCAGCCGCGGACCCCTGCGGGAGGCGTTCCGTCGGCTCTCCGCCGAAGGTCTCGTCGAGACGGTTCCGAACAGGGGCGCGCTGGTGCGGCGCCTGTCGCGGCGCGAGACGCTGGAGCTGTTCCAGATCCGCACGGAGCTCGAAGCGCTCGGCGCGCGTCTTGCGGCCGGCAGAATGGAGGACCGGGTGGTCCGGCAGGCGTTCGAGGCAGCCATCGCGCCGATCTGGTCGGACGCACCCCGGCTGTCGCAGATGGCCTATCTCGAGGAGAACAAGCGCTTCCACGATGCTCTCGTCGCATCGAGCGGCAACCAGGAACTCACCCAGATCCACCGACAGCTCCAGCTTCCGCTGATCATGTTTCAGATCAGCGGCGCGCTGAACGCCGCAACCCTGTCGCGCTCGGTGCACGAGCACCGCGACATCGCCCAAGCCGTCCTCTCAGGCGATGCGGCGTCGGCCGACGGGAAACTCCGCGCCCACCTCGCGCGCGCGCTCGACTTCGCCAGGGGGATGAATCCGGCGGACTTCCGCGCGGAGGGGTAGAGTTCCGGGCAGGCACAGGACCCGGGTTTTAAGCCTCCGCCAGCGGCCGCGCGGGGGCACCGGCAGCCGACATGTCGCCGAGACGTCTTGCGAGCCGGTCGGCCTCCTCGCGCAGCAGTCCGACGATCCAGTCGCGCCGATCGGGCTGCATGCGCTCGCGGATGGCGGCGACGCTGATCGCCGCGGCGACGCGGCCGCGCCCGTCGAACACCGGCATGCCGATCGCGCACATGGCGCTGACGATGCGGCCGTCGTTGAAGGAATGGCCCTGCGCGCGAGTCTGCACCGTCAGCGCCGCAATCTCGGCTGGGCCGAAGCCTGGATAACCCGCCAATCGAGGCGCGTTGCTGGCGATGATCTCCGCGATTTCCTCTTCCGGCATGAAGGCGAGAAGCGCCAGGCTTCCGGCCCCTACCCCGAGCGGACGCCGGTCCCCGGCCTCGAGCGTCAGCGTCTTGATCGGGAAATCTCCCACCTGCCGCTCCAGGCAGAGTGCGTCGAGCCCCTCGCGCACCGACACGAACACCGTATCGCCGGTTTCCCGCGCAATCCGCAGCAGGGCTGGACGTGCGAGCTCGGCGATGTCGTAGCGGGTCGCGAGGCGCCCGAGCCGGATCAGTTCGTATCCCAGGAAATAGCGGCGGGACTCGATGTCCTGATAGGCGATGCCGGCCTCGGACAGCGCGTTCAGAAGGCGGTGCGTCGTCGTCTTGCCGAGCCCCGAGGCGCGCGCGAGGTCGGACAGGCGCCAGCCGGTCGTGGCCTCGCCCGCCACCAGCCTGATGATCGCCGCTGCCCGCTGAACCGACTTGACCGTGACGG
>JAEYRQ010000544.1 GCA_023435545.1 Pseudomonadota bacterium
TCGGCGAGATGCCGCTGCCGCCCTACATCGCCGCGCGCCGTCCCGTCGATGAGCGCGATGCCGCCGACTACCAGACGATCTTCGCGCGGGAGGAGGGCGCGGTCGCGGCGCCGACCGCCGGCTTGCATTTCACCGAGCGGCTGCTCGCGGCCCTCGACCAACACAGCGTCGGCCGCACAGGCGTCACATTGCATGTGGGTGCGGGGACGTTCCTGCCGGTGAAGGCCGAGGACACGACGGCACACCGGATGCACGCCGAGATCGGCAATATCTCTCAGGGGACCGCCGATACGATCAACCGGGTCCGCGCGGCCGGCGGCCGGATCGTCGCGGTCGGCACCACCTCGCTGCGGCTGCTGGAATCGGCTGCCGCGGAAGACGGGACGATCCGCGCGTTCTCGGGGCGGACGGACATCTTCATCACGCCCGGCTACCGGTTCCGCGCGGTAGACGTGCTGCTGACCAACTTCCATCTGCCGCGCTCGACCCTGTTCATGCTGGTCGCTGCCTTCTGCGGCCTCGACACGATGAAGCGGGCCTATGCGCATGCCATCGAAACCGGCTATCGCTTCTACTCCTATGGCGATGCCTGCCTGTTGTTCTTGAAGCCCAACGTATGACGGCGCCGCACGAATTCACGATTCACGCCCGCGACGGCGCCGCGCGCCTCGGCACGCTCGCCTTTCATCGCGGCGAGGTGCGCACGCCCGCCTTCATGCCGGTCGGGACGGCGGCGACGGTGAAGGCGATGTTCCCGGAGACGGTGCGGGCGACGGGGGCCGACATCGTGCTCGGCAACACCTACCACCTGATGCTGCGGCCCGGCGCCGAGCGGGTGGCGGAACTCGGCGGCCTGCATCGCTTCATGAACTGGCCGCGGCCGATTCTCACCGATTCCGGCGGCTTCCAGGTCATGTCCCTGTCGAGCCTCCGGAAGCTGACCGAGGACGGCGTCACCTTCCGGTCGCATCTGGATGGCAGCGAGCATCACCTGAGTCCCGAGCGGTCGGTGGAGATCCAGCGGCTGCTCGGTGCCGACGTCACCATGCAGCTCGACGAATGCGTGGCGTTGCCGTGTCCGGACGCCGAGGCGGAGCGGGCGATGCAGCTGTCGCTCAGATGGGCGGAGCGCTCGAAGGTCGCCTTCGGCACAGACCCGTCGCGTGCGCTGTTCGGGATCGTCCAGGGCGGAACCGTGCCGGGCCTCCGCCTGCGCTCTGCCGCCGGCCTCGTCGACATCGGCTTCGACGGCTATGCGGTAGGCGGGCTGGCGGTCGGCGAGCCGCAGGCGGTGATGCTGGAGACGCTGGACGTGACCGTCCCAGCGCTGCCCGCCGACCGGCCACGTTATCTGATGGGCGTCGGCACGCCGGAGGACATCTTGTTGTCGGTGATGCGCGGCATCGACATGTTCGACTGCGTAATGCCGACGCGGGCGGGGCGCCACGGACAGGCCTACACGCGGCGCGGCCGCATCAATCTGCGCAACGCGCGCCACGCCGACGACCCGCGCCCGCTCGACGAGGAGAGCGACTGCCCCGCCGCCCGCGACTATTCGCGCGCCTACCTCCATCACCTGATCAAAGCCGGCGAGATGCTGGGCTCGATGCTGCTGACCTGGGCAAACGTTCACTACTACCAGCAGCTCATGGCGGATATCCGCACCGCCATCGGGGAGGGGAGGCTCGCCGATTTCGCCGAGGCGACGCGTGCCGCCTGGGCGGCCGGTGACCTCGCCCCGCGCGACTGATCAGGCACCGGTGCCCGGCCGGAGATAGCACCCGGTGATGCGCCAGGCGCCGTCCGGCTGGCGTTCCAGCGTGTAGACGGCGATCCAGGGTGCACCGTCCGGGTCAACGACCTCGAGCATCTGAACAGCCTCGCCGGCCTCGATACTGAAGTCCGTGAAGGCGAAGCTGCGCGGTCTGAACACCGGCCGATAGCCCTCCGCGACCATGCGCATGAAGATCCGGGGGGTGGGGAATCGCCGCCGTATCGAGGGCGCCGCATGCGAATAGGCGACCTCGGCGTCGTCGCGGCCGAGGGCGGCGATCTGGTCGGCGATCACCCGCTGTACGTCCATCGCGTCGGCATCGTCCGCAGTCGCCGGGGAGGAGGCGACGAGAAGCAACAGGGCGGCGAGCGCGGCGAAGAGACGCCGCGTTGCCGGCATTCCGGTGGTCCGCGAAGCTGGTTGCATGTCGGCCTCCGTGGCGGCCCATCATACTACGCTCCGCACTCCGAGCCGGATCTTCGCCTGCCCTTGCATCCGGCCCTGCGGGCCCGTTCCAGCGATCATCGCACGCTTGACCGCACGCCGCTGGAGACCTAGGGTCCGGCCACTTCCGAGCCCGTAGCTCAGTCGGTAGAGCAACTGACTTTTAATCAGTGGGTCGTGGGTTCGAGTCCCACCGGGCTCACCAAGGCACTCCATACCGCAACGTCGATCGGCAAGGATCTCGCCCCATGAAGATCGCGATGGTCGGCACGGGATATGTGGGGCTGGTGAGTGGAGCGTGCTTCGCCGATTTCGGTCACCATGTCACCTGCGTCGATAAGGACGAGGTGAAGATCGAGCGGCTGTCGCGTGGTCAGATCCCGATCTACGAGCCGGGGCTGGACGTGCTCGTCGCCGGCAATGTGGCGGTCGGCCGGCTCGCGTTCACCACCGATATCGCCGCAGCAGTGCGTGGCGCGGATGCAGTGTTCATCGCGGTCGGGACGCCCTCGCGTCGCGGCGACGGCCATGCCGACCTGAGCTACGTTCGCGCCGCCGCCGAAGAGATCGCCGCCTGTACCGAGGGCCCGCTGCTGCTCGTCACCAAATCCACCGTGCCGGTCGGCACCGGCGACGAGATCGAGGCGATCGTCCGGCGCGCGCGCCCAGATCTCGAATTCGACGTGGCGTCCAATCCCGAGTTCCTGCGCGAAGGCTCCGCCATCGACGACTTCAAGCGCCCGGACCGGGTGGTGATCGGGGCGGAGAGCGAGCGGGCGCGCGAGGTCATGCGGCTGCTCTATCGCCCGCTGTTCCTCAACGAGACCCCGATCGTCTTCACCGGCCGACGTACGGCGGAACTGACCAAGTACGCCGCGAATGCGTTTCTGGCGACCAAGGTCGCCTTCATCAACGAGATTGCCGATATCTGCGAGCGCACCGGCGCCAATGTGCAGGATGTCGCCCGCGGTATCGGCCTCGACCGGCGAATCGGCGGAAAGTTCCTGCACGCCGGGCCGGGTTTCGGCGGATCCTGCTTCCCCAAGGATACGCTCGCCCTTGTCCGGACGGCCGAGGAGGCGGGTGCCCCGACGCGGATCGTGCGCTCGGTCGTCGAGAGCAACGCAGCGCGCAAGACCGGGCTCGCGGCCCGAATCATCGAAGCCTGCGGAGGGTCGGTCGCTGGCCTCAGGCTGGCGGTGCTGGGGCTGTCGTTCAAGCCGAACACCGACGACATGCGAGATGCGCCTTCGATCGAGATCGTCGAGGCCCTTAGCGCGGCTGGCGCTTCGGTCGCGGTCTATGATCCGGTCGCGATGGCGGAGGCCCGCAAGCTGCCCGCGTTCGACCGGGTCGTGTGGACGAACGGCTCCTATCAGGCGATCGCGGGCGCCTCGGCGCTGGTGATCGTCACGGAATGGGACGAGTTTCGGGCGCTCGATCTGGACGAGGTCAAGCGGCTGATGGCGCGCCCGCTCGTGATCGACCTGCGCAATATCTACACTCCCGAGGAGATGGTCCGGTCCGGCCTCGACTATCGGTCGATCGGCCGACCCGGCGACGTAGCCGCCCCGCGGGGGTCTGCGCCGTCGGTTGAGCCGTCGCCGAAGGGGATGGTCGCTGAGATCAGGCGGTAGGCTCGGTCGGTACGGCCGGTCTCGCGGACACACGCCGCCGGCGGCCCGGCGTTTCGGTGAGCGGCGCTACCTGGTCGCCGGTCGTCAAGGCCGCGATCACCGTATCCGTCGTCCGCTGGATATGCTGGGCGATGAGCCCACGCGCGCCGGCGACGTCGCGGTCGATTGCCGCCGTCAGCAGCGCCTTGTGCTCGGCGGAAATGTCCCGCAGGCCGACCGACGTCACCCGCGACAGGCGGCGGTAGCGCTCGTGCTGGTCGAACATCTGTGCCCTGAGACGCATCAGCCAGACCGATCCGCAGGCCTTGACCAGCGCATGGTGGAACTGGCGGTTGCGGGCCTCCCATTCCGGGAAATCGCGGTCGCCCATCTCCATGCGCCGTTCGACACGCTCCAGCCGGTGGTAGGCTGCGACCACGTCGCCTTCCCATTCGTCGTCGCCATTCTCGATGGAGATCGCCAGCGCCTCGGCCTCCAGCATGCGCCGGACGTTGCCGATGTCGCGGGCATCGTCCATCGACATTGGCGCTACTTCGAAGCCGCGCTGTCCCTCGAGGATCACCAGACGGTCGCTGGACAGCCGCGACAGTGCCTCGCGCAAGGGACCCGCGCCCAGGCCGTAGCGCTGGCGAAGCATCTCGACCTTCAGCTTCAGGCCCGGGGCGAGACCGCCCGATACAATGTCCTCACGCAGCAGGCGGTAGGCTCGCTCCGAGCTGGTTTTCTCCGGCTCGCTGAAGCGCGGATCGACGGCAGCAATCGGTGTGGTCATAGCCCGCCTCCCGGTCCAGGCGCCCCGGATCGGGGCGCCCGGGCATCTGCGACACCATCACTACGCCGGCGGGATTTTCGTGGCAATCGCATGGTCTATTGACAACGTCCATAAATATCGATTTTTTGAGATTTAGCGATATTAAGGCTGCGCGGTCAAGACGCGGTCATGTCTCGGCAGTTCGTCGGGAACAGGCAATCCGGGAGGTCGAGTGTCCCTGGTGCAGGATTTATCCGGCAATCGAGACGAGCGCGCGGCTACCGAGGCGCCGAGGCCGGCCGGATTCGTGTCGCGGGCGAGCCACGCGATCGCCCGGGGCGAGGCCATCCTTGCGGGCATTCTCGCGGCTCTCACCTTCGGGCTGCTGCTGCTGAATGTCGTCACCCGCGCGGCAGGCTCGCCGTTGATCTGGGTCGACGAGTTGGCGATCTACGCGATGATCTGGATGGCCTTCATGGGGACATCGCTCGCCATCCGACATCGCGGCCACATCGCGGTGACGCTGTTGTCGGATGGCCTGCGGCCACACGGGCGGCGCGTGATGGTGGCCTTCGTCGATGCGCTGCTGCTGGCGCTAATGACCGTGTTCATCGCGCTGGTCTGGAACTGGTTCGACCCCGTTGGCCTGATTGCGGCGGGAGACCTGTCGACCTTCAGCCGGACCACCTTCAATTTCATCTACCAGGAGCCGACGACCACGCTTGGTCTCCGGAAGGTCTGGTTCTGGCTGATAATGCCGGTCTTCGCGCTCTGCGGGACGCTGCACGCCGCGGCCAACCTCATCGACAGCCTGTGCGCACTTCGAAAGGGTGGCATGCGGTGATCGTCGCCGGCTCCTTTCTCGGCCTGCTCGCCGTCGGCCTGCCGATCGCGTTCGTGCTGGCGGCGACCGCGCTGGTCTATGTCGCGGCGAGCGGCAATCACGTGCTGCTGCTCTCCTATCCACAGCAGATGTTCGGCGGACTGGAAAACTACGGCCTGCTGGCGCTGCCGCTGTTCATCCTGCTCGGCGAACTGATGAACGAGGGCGGCATCGGGCGGCGGCTGATGGCGATGGCGATGGCCTTCGTCGGCTCGGTTCGCGGCGGCCTCGCCTATGTGAACCTCATCGCCAACATGATGATGGCGTCCATTCTGGGCTCGACGGTGGCGCAGATCACCATCATGTCGCGGATGGCGGTGCCGGAGATGGAGCGCGCCGGCTACCCCAAGGACGTGTCGGTGGCGATCACCGCCGCCGGCGGCCTGCTCGCACCGATCATCCCGCCCTCGATGCTGTTCATCATCTATGGCGTCATCGCCCAGATCTCGATCGGGGAGCTGTTCATTGCCGGGATCGTCCCCGGCCTGCTGATGTCAGCATCGTTCCTCGTGGTCATCGCCATTCTGGGTCGAATTCACGGCTTTCCGTCCTCGCGTCGGATGTCGCTGCGCGAATCGGCGCGGGCGGTGTTCGAGTGCGCGCCGGCCGCGCTTATCCCCGTCACCATCATCGGCACGATCCTCGGCGGGATGGCCACGCCCACCGAGGCCGCCGCACTCGCCGCGCTCGCCTCGATCCTGATCGGCATGTTCGTCTACCGCGAGATGAAGCCGGCGCAGATCGCCCCCGCCTTCGTCCGCGCCGCGCGCAACTCGGCGATCGTCCTGTTCCTGATCGCGGCCGCGCAGGTCTTCTCCTGGGTGATCACCTTCCAGAACATCCCCGCCCAGGCGGCGGCCTGGCTGCAGGCACTGACCGATTCGCCAGCGATCTTCCTCCTGATCCTGAACATCTGCCTGATCGGCGTCGGCATGATCATCGATCCGATCCCGGCTCTGATCCTGATCGTGCCGGTGATGCTGCCGGTGGCGATGGATGTCTACGGCATCAACCCCTTCCACTTCGGCGTGGTGGTCTGCCTCAACCTGGTGCTCGGCCTGCTGACGCCGCCCGTCGGGACGGGGCTGTTCACCGCAGCCGTGATGTCCGGCATCCGGGCCGAGCGCATCGCCTTCGTGCTGATGCCGTTCCTGATCGCGGTCGCGGCCGTGATCGTGCTGCTGATCTTCTTCCCCGTCCTGGTCACCGGAGTGCTGAGATGAGCGTGCGCGATGTCCCGGCCGGCGGCCGGATCGCCGTTGTCGGCGGCGGCACGATCGGTGCGGGCTGGGCGGTGGTCTTCGCGGCGGCCGGCTACGACACGGTCGTGCTCGATCCCGATCCCGCCGTTGCCGGGCGCCTCGCGGCGATGTGGGAGACAGGGCTGCCGGTCGTGCACCGGGTCGGTATCCTCGCCGATGCCGTTCACCCCCCGGTCGCGACCACCGATCCGGGGCAGGCC
>JAEYRQ010000578.1 GCA_023435545.1 Pseudomonadota bacterium
TTTCCTGCGCCGGATTTCGGAGGCCGGCTTCCCGGTGGTCGGCGCCAACCTGCTGGGACCGGACGGCGCACGTCTTCCAGGTGTCCAACCGTCCATCATGCGCGAACTGGAGGATGTACGGATCGGCTTCGTAGGACTGACGACCGACAAGACCTACGTGAAGGCGAGCCCCGAGGATCTGCAGATCACCAACATGGTCGACGCGCTGACCGTGGAGGCCGCCGCCTTGCGCGAGGCCGGCGCCGATCTGGTCGTTGCCGTCGTCCATGCCGACAACACCGAGGACATGCGCATCGACCGCAGCCGGCTGGCCGACGTGGTTCTGTCGGGCGACGACCATCAGCTTCGTCTCGTCTATGACGGCGTTACCGTGCTGGCCGAATCCCTGGACCAGGCCGAGCAGGTGGCGATCGTCGACCTCGCGGTCACGATCGGCGAGCGAGACGGCAAGCGGACAGTGGAGTGGGAGCCGGGCTTCCGGATCATTGACACCTCCACCGTCGATCCCGACCCGGCGGTGGCCGAACGGATCGACGAACTGCAGCACCAGCTGTCCGTCGAGCTCGACGCCTCGCTCGGCGTGACCGCCATCCCGCTCGACAGCCGCCGCACCTCTGTCCGCAGCGGCGAGTCCGCCATGGGTAATCTTGTGGCGGACGCGATGCGCGCGGCGACCGGTTCGGATATCGCCATCACCAACGGCGGAGGCATCCGCGGCGACCGCCAATACTCCGCCGGATCGGAGTTGAGCCGCCGCGACATCCTTGCGGAGCTGCCCTTCGGCAACAAGACCGTGGTGGTCGAGCTCACCGGCGCCCAGATCCTCGCCGCCATCGAGAACGGCATCTCGGCGATCGAGGAGGGCAGCGGCCGGTTTCCCCACGTCTCGGGGCTCACCTTCGAGGCCGAGCTGGCACGCCCCCGCGGGCAGAGGGTCACCACGATCAGGATCGGTGGAGAGGCGTTCGATCCGGCGGCAATCCATCGGGTCGCGACGAACGATTTCATGTACCGCGGCGGCGACGGCTACAAGGTCTTCGCCGACGGCAACGTCGTCGTCAGCGCCGCTGATGGAAACCTGATGGCGAGCGAAGTGATGGCCTATGTGCGGGCCAAGGGCACCGAGAGCGCCGCGGTTTCAGGTCGCATCACCTTGCGATAGTCGGTCGCGCTGCGCGCGCCGTCACCGCCCGGCAACGAGACCGGCGCGGCTCTGGTCGAACCAGTGGTCGATGGCGCGGTCGGCACTGGCGCCGAGCGTCCCGGTCCAGGTCTCGATCGTCGAAGCGACGGCCGCGTTGTTGGCGGCGACGAAGCCGTCCCGGTCCAGCGCCTCGCTGGCCTGGGCGAGCATGTAGTCGAGCGCGAATCCGAGCGCCCCGCCGGCGACGGCGCCAAGGATCGTTCCCCCGACGGGCTGCACCGCGGTGCCGGCCACGGCGCCCGCTTCCGCCATCGCGATCCTGCCGCCAAACGCGGCGGCGTAGCGCCGGCCGAGCCCGGAGAAGGACCGTGCGAGGGTGCGCTCGATCACCGGGCCGAGCGCATAGGCGCCGATCGTGCCGCCGGCACCGATCGTCGCCAGCGAAACCATGCCGTCGAAGGTCGATTCGTCCATCAGGTGGGTCGGTGCCTTGAACGACTGCGACCGCCAGTCGAGGGTGAGCGCACTCATCGCATCCGGGAGTTCGCTCCCGGCGAAGCCGGCGGTGTGCTTCTGCAGGAAGAGCTGCAGCCTGAGATCCTCCTCGACGACCGCTTGGCGCCACCGGTCGAACGCGCGCTGCGCCACCTGCTCGAAGCCCGCCGAGATCATCGGGTCACGGAAGTCCGGCTTCAGCACGCGCTCCGAGTAATGGCGAATGAAGTAGGTCTGCAGGTCGCGCTCGACCGCCGTCGCCAGCGGCTCGTATTCTCCCGTCTCGGCAATGTGAGCGACCACCGAGACAACCGCCTCTTTCAGCACCACATAAGGCCGCTTCCAGGCGAAGAACCAGTCGGCATAGTCGTCGATCGCCGCATCCCGGTCGGCGAATGCCAAGGCGAACAGGGCATCGATCTCGGCTCGTGCCTGCGCTTTGGCGGCATCGCGCGCGGCGTCGAGCCGGGCGATCGCCTCGTTGACGTAACGGTCGGCGTCCTGCCGCTCGGCGATGCGACGCACCAGCCTGCCCTCGCCGTCGCGGGCCAAGATGGTGACGGTCTCGGGGATCGCGGCATCCGTGCCGATGCGCGCCTCGCTTCCGTCCGACTGAACCGGCCGGGTGAACAGCCGGTCGCGCTCGAGCCCGAGCCACCAGGTCGTACCAAGCGTGGTGAAGCCGAAGGCGAGGATCAGGAGGGCAATCGCCACGCCGATCGGGGCGAGCAACGAGCCGAGCCAGCCGCGTTTTATCACTCGCACCCGTGCGGGAGCGGGTCGGGCGGAGAGTTCGCGCCGGCGTCTGAACGGCAGCCACGCGCTGCGGCCGCCGGCTACCGCGGGCAAGGATGGACTGGACTCTGTCATCGGGGGCACTTCACACACCCGGACGGCAATTCGCCCGGTCGCGGCAAATATAGATGCCGAAACGGCAAAATTCGGGCGGCCGCCGCCGCCCCCGTTCAGTCGTAGCTGCGCTCGTCCGCGATAACCTTGCCGTCGTTGGGAAGACTGCCGGGCTCGACCAGCTCGACCGCGCCCTTCATCTTGGTCACCGCCATCAGGCTCTCGGCAAGATTCTCGGCAAGCGCGGGATCGCTGGTGCCGGCCTCCGCTCTCAAGGTCATCACGTCCTGTTCGTTGGCGCGGCTGACCACCAGCCTCAGACGGCCTGCCTCTGGATGGCGGCGGGCGATGTCGGCGACCTGGGCCGGATCGACGAACATTCCCTTGACTTTGGTGCGCTGGTCGGCGCGCCCCATCCAGCCCTTGATCCGCATATTGGTACGTCCACAGGGCGATACGCCGGGCAGGACCGCCGAGAGGTCGCCGGTTCCGAACCGGATCATCGGGTAGTCGGCATTGAAGCTGGTCACCACCACCTCGCCGACCTCACCCTCCTCTACCGGATCGCCGGTACCAGGGCGGACGATCTCGACGATCATGTCCTCGCCGACGATCATGCCGTCGCGGGCCGGGGTCTCGTAGGCGACGAGCCCGAGATCGGCGGTGCCGTACGACTGCAGCACATCGACGCCACGCGCGGCGAGTTCCTCGCGCAGGGAGTTCGGCAAGGCCGCGCCGGAGACGAGCCCCTTCTTCAGACTGGAGACGTCCTTGCCCGACTCGGCCGCCTTGTCGAGCAGCACCTTGAGGAAGTCAGGCGTGCCCGCATAGCCCTTCGGTCGTAGTTGTGCGATTGCGTCGACCTGCATCTCGGTGTTGCCGATCCCGGCAGGGATGACCGCGCATCCGAGCGCCCGCGCCCCGCCCTCGAACATGTGGCCGGCAGGCGTCAGGTGATAGGCGAAGGAATTGTGGACGATATCGCCGGGCCTGAGGCCCGCGGCGAACAGCGCCCTGGCGGCGCGCCACCAGTCCTTGGATGCCCCTTCCGGCTCGAAGATCGGCCCCGGCGACATGAACAGCCGCGACATGGCGCCAGGGGCCTTGGTGATCAGGCCACCGAATGGCGGATGCTCCTTTTGAAGGTCAAGCAGGTCGCTCTTGTGCAGGACCGGCAGCTTCGACAGCGCGGCGCGATCGGTGACCTCCTCGGGATTCACCCCCTTCAGCAGCCGCGCCCAGCCGGGAGCGGCGCGGATCACCTCGCCGATGAAGCCCGGCAGCGCGGCGAATAACGCCCGCTCGCGGTCCGCCGGATCGCGCGTCTCGAGGGAATCGAAATGGTCGTTCATCGGGTCGGTTTCCTCATCCGTCCAGCACATTATCCCCCGCTACCCCGGCGGCGGATGCAATTCCGTCGGCGTCTCCCCGCCGCCATGCCCAGACTTGTGTTTCGGCCAGTCACGTCGTTGCGGCGGTGCAGCCGTAGCGATGTGGATGACCACACAAGTCCGAAGTGACGGCGAGGGCTGGGGCGCCGCGTCCGGCTTCGTGCAGGGTTGCGACCTCTGGGACAGGCTCGCACCAGACCAAGGTGCGCCGCGCAGTCACGACAGCCAGCGCTTGCGCCGGCGGTAGCTCTTCACGTCCCTGAAGCTGCGGCGCTCGCCGCCGCCGATCCCCAGATAGAATTCCTTCACGTCCTCGTTCTCGCGCAAAGCCTTGGCATCGCCGTCGAGCACCACGCGCCCGTTCTCGAGGATATAGCCGTAGCTCGCATATTTGAGCGCCATGTTGGTGTTCTGCTCGGCGAGCAGGAAGCTGACGCCCTCGTTGGCGTTAAGCTGCTTGACGATCTCGAAGATTTCCTCGACGAGTTGCGGCGCAAGCCCCATCGACGGCTCGTCGAGCAGGATCATCGTCGGCTTTGCCATCATCGCCCGGCCGATCGCGCACATCTGCTGCTCGCCCCCCGAGGTGTAGCCGGCCTGACTCTGGCGGCGCTCCTTCAACCGGGGGAAATAGCTGTAGACCATCTCCAGGTCGGCCCGGATCGCGGACGCGCCGTCACGACGCGTGAAGGCGCCGGTCAAGAGGTTCTCCTCGACCGTCAGGTGGCCGAAGCAGTGCCGCCCCTCCATCACCTGGATGCAACCGCGCCGCACCAGTTGGTTCGGCGAGAGGGCCTCGACCCGCTCGCCGCGGAAGACGATCGAGCCCTTAGTGACGTCGCCGCGCTCGGCTCCCAGCAGATTGGATACCGCCTTGAGCGTCGTCGTCTTGCCGGCTCCGTTGGCGCCGAGAAGCGCAACGATCCCGCCGTCCGGCACGGTCAGCGACACGCCCTTCAGCACCAGGATGACGTG
>JAEYRQ010000422.1 GCA_023435545.1 Pseudomonadota bacterium
TAATTGCTGGATGGCGGCGGAGCGGGGCGTCCCCTCGCCGAGCCGGACCGACAGGTCGGCATCGGCGGGGACACAGATATCCTTGCACACGCCGTAATGCATGCCGAGCTTCAGGCTGACCGGGAGAGCCGGGTCGACGGGAGTCACCAGCAGCGGCAGCACGACCATGTCCGCATAGCCCACGACCCAGCCGTAACCGTCATGGTGGAGTTCGGGCGCCGGCCACTCCACCGAGACGTCAGCGAGGTTCCCGGAGCCGGAGAAGTCGATCTTCGGCGCGATGCCGGAGTCGCCGGGATGGCGCCAATAGGTCTTCCAGCCCGGATCCATCGTGATCTCGATGCCGGCAAGTCGGCCGGCTCCGCCCGGAAGCAGCCCGCCGTCCAGTACACGGACCTGCGAAGGCTCCTCCCAACGGCCCGCCGAGGCCGTCCCCGGCAGGAATGCCGGCGCTATCGGCGCGACCAGAAGCGCGACCAGCGCGACAATCCGTCCGGTGAGCATCTGCGTCCTGTCCGTCCATCCGCCGAGCGAGGCTGGAGTCCGTTCCGCTGATGGGACCGGTTGGCGAGCCGCGCCGTGAGTCCTACTATTAAATCAACGGCGCGTCGCGGCGCATCAAGCGGTTTCACGGCTGCGTGAGGGGCGCTGTTGGACGCCATTTCCAAATCGGATCGGCAGGGTTAGCATTTATCGATGATCGGCGCGGCAACAGGCAAGGTCGGCGAGGACGGTCGGAGCTACCTGGACGGTCAGCTCCTGATCGCCATGCCTACGATGAGCGACCCGCGCTTCGAGCGGAGCGTCATTTACGTCTGCGCCCATTCCGAGGACGGGGCGATGGGCATCATCGTCAACCAGGCAGCCGACCACATCGGCTTCACCGAACTGCTGCGCCAGCTCGACGTCATCGGCGAGGGCGAGGAAATCCGCCTGCCGGACGCAGTGAACGCGATGAAGGTGCATGTCGGCGGGCCGGTGGAGACCGGCCGGGGCTTCGTCCTCCATTCGGCGGACTGGTTCGTGGAGAATTCGACGCTGCCGATCGACGACGGCATCTGTCTGACCGCAACGCTCGACATTCTCAAGGCGATCGCCCACGGACAGGGTCCGATGAACTCGCTGCTGGCGCTCGGCTACTCCGGATGGGCGCCCGGCCAGCTCGAGAGCGAGATCCAGGCGAACGGCTGGCTGCACTGCAGCGCCGATCCGCGCATCGTGTTCGGCGGCGACCTCTCCACGAAGTACGACCTGGCGCTGCGTAAGATCGGGATCGACCCCGGATTCCTCGCCAGCGAAGCCGGGCACGCCTGAGCGCCGCCGCCCGGCAGAACCCGCCGCCGTCAATGCCGCATCATCGCCGACTGGCGGGCCAGGAGGTGCCGGCATTCGTCGGCCGACATCGGTTCGCCGAACAGGAAGCCTTGCGCATACTCGCAGCCGAGCGCGTAGAGCTCGATCGCGTCTTCGTCGGTCTCGGCGCCCTCGGCGACCACCTCCATGCCCAGATCGTGGGCGAGCCCGACGATCGAGCGCAGGATCACCGGCCGCGCACCGTTACCGTTCTGGCGCACGAAGCTCCGGTCGACCTTGATCGTGTCGAAGGGGAAGCGCTGCAGATAGGCCAGCCAGGACTAGCCGCTGCCGAAATCATCGAGCGCCAGGCCCGCCCCGAGGTCACGCACCTTGTCGAGCACCTGCGCGGCGTATTCCGGGTTTTCCATCACCAGGGACTCGGTGACCTCCAGCTTCAGCGTGCCGGGCATCACATCGTTGCGCGCCAGCACGGCGCGGATGTCGTTGATCAGATCATGGCGCAAGAGCTGCCGGCTCGACACGTTGACGGAGGCGAAGATCGGAAGGTGGGTGCCCATGGCTCGCTGCCAGGCGCCGAGCTGGCGGGCGGTACGCTCCAGTACGAACAAGCCGATCTCGACGATCAGGCCCGTCTCCTCGGCGATGGTGATGAACTCCTTCGGGTTCAGCCGGCCGTGCCGCGGGTGGTCCCAGCGCACCAGCGCCTCGAAACCCGCGATCCGCTTGTCCTCCAGCCGCATGATCGGCTGGAAGACCAGCTTGATCTCCTCGCGCTCGAGCGCCCGCCTCAAATCGGATTCGAGCGAGACGCGGTCGCCGCCCATCGAGCGCATCACCGGCTTGAACGCCTCGGCCCGGTCGGGTCCGAAGCGCTTGGCGTGGTACATGGCGATCTCGGCGTCCTCGAGCAGATCGTCCTTGCGCTTGTCCGAGCCGTCGAAGACCGCAATGCCGACGCAAGCCGTCAGGAATACCTCGCGGTCCGAGAAGGTGATCGGGGTGCGCACGGTGCGGCGGATCGCTTCGGCGAAAGCGGCGATACGCTGCGGCTCGCGCTCGGACACCAGGATGATGCCAAACTGGTCGCCGGCCATCCGCGCCAGCGTGTCGCCGGGCTTGAGCTGGCGCTGCAGGCGGCGGGCGATGGTCAGCAGCAGCGAGTCGCCGACCGCGATGCCGAAGCCGTCATTCACCTGCCGGAAGCGGTCGATGTCGACGATGAAGATCGTCGGCCGCGCTCCCTCGTCGGCGCGGGCGCGCAGGATCGCCGCCTCGAGCCGGTCCAGGAACAGCTCCCGGTTGGGCAAGCCAGTGAGATTGTCGTGCACGGCATCGTGCAGCAGCCGCTCCTCGGCATTCTTGATCTCGGTGACGTCGACCAGAGTGCCGACCAGCCGCGAGACCTCGCCGTCATCGCCGAGGATCGGGCGGGCCCGCATCCGGAACCAGAAGTAGTGGCCGTCGGCGGCGCGCACGCGGAAATCCTGGGCGATGCGGCCCCGCCGCTGCTCGATGACGGCATCGATCGTCGCGCGGAACCGATCACGGTCGCCGGCGTGCAGGATGTCGATCCAGCGGCGGATGCTACCCTCCAGCGAGCCGGGCTTCAGGCCCAGCTTCTCCTCGAACTCCGGCGCCGCATAGACACGGTCGCGCGGGACCTCCCAGTCCCAGACGAGGTCGCCGGCCCCGATCAGCGCCAGCGCCTTGCGGTGGAAGTCGTTTAGGAGACCGTGGGCGATCGGTCCGCCGGCAAAGGCGTGCTGCATCACCGTAAAGCCGACGAGCAGGACCAACACAACCAGGCCGCCGTTCAGCGCCGGAGCCACCAGATCGTTGTCGAGCCGGCCGGTGACCACCATCCCGGCCGCCGCCAGCCAGGCGAGCAGCAGGAGCCAGGTCGGGATCAGCAGGATCGCGCGGTCGAAACCGCGGATCGCGAGGAAGATGATGAGCATCAGCCCGACCACACCGATCAGGCCGAGCGACAGGCGCGCGATGCCGGCGGCGAGCGACGCGTCGATCACGGCAACGCCGACCACGCCGATGAGTGCCAGCAGCCATACCGCCACGACGAGCAGGAGCCGGACATGCCAGCGCATCAGACTCAGATAGGAGGTGAGGAAGATCAGCAGCGTCGCGGCCAGGATCGCCTCGGCACCGGCCCTGAACACCTGGTCGCCGACCGCGGGAACGTCGATGATGCGGCCGAGAAAATTGAAGTCGATCGACAGGTAGAGAAGCACCGCCCAGGCAAGGCTTGCCGCCGCCGGGAAGATCAACGTCCCCTTGACCACGAACAGCACGGTGAGGAACAGCGCCAGCAGGCCGGCAATGCCGATCACCATGCCCTGGTACAAGGTGTAGCTGTTGACCTGCTCCTTGTAGGCGTCGGGCTGCCAGAGTCTCAGCTGCGGCAGCGTGTCCCCCTCCAGTTCCACCACGTAGGTGACGACGGCGCCGGGATCGAGGGTGACCAGATAGATGTCGGAATCACCGCTGTCCTCGCGTTCGGGGCGGAAGCCCTGGCTCGGCGTGATGGCGCTCATGCGCTGATGGCCGAGGTCGGGGCGCAGGATGCCGGAGCCCGGCATGCGGAAATTCGGAGCCACCAGCAGCCGGTCGATCTGCTCGTCGGAGTCGTTCCTGAGCGCGAACACCGCCCAGGACGCGGACCGGCCGGGCTCGCGCGAGCGCACCTCGATCCGGCGCACGAAGCCATCGGCGTCGGGGGCCGTCGAGATCTGAATGCGGTCGCCGTAGCGCAGATACAGATCCACCGCGCCCGTCAGGTCGATCGCCGGCACGTCCACCGGCACGGGTATGGCCTCGAGCGCGCGGGCGGTCGGGATCCACGAGCCGAGCAGCAGCACTGTGAGCAGCACAGCCTGGACCGCGCCTGCGATCCCGCGTCCGAACTGCCCCCCGCCTGTTGAAATCATCCGGAATCCGTATGTCGAGATTGGTCCGATGCGCCTGCGGAACACGTCACCCGTACTCTCGCCGGCACGGAATGCTCGCTGGGCACCGGAACGCTCTAGCGCGCCATCGGACGCAGGTCTTCACTCAGCATCGCGTAGAGCAGGTGGTCCTGCCACATCCCGTTGATGCGCAGATACCGCCGGGCGAACCCTTCACGCGTAAAGCCGACTTTTTCAAGGAGCCGTATAGACGCCGCGTTCGTGGGAAGGCAAGCCGCTTCCACCCGGTGCAGCCGTAGCTGGTCGAAGACGAAGCCGAGGCTGGCCGAAACCGCCGCCGACATATGGCCCTGGCGCGCGAAGGGCTCGCCGATCCAGTAGCCGAGAGCCGCCGACTGGGTGACGCCGCGGCGCACGTTGGAGAGCGTCAGTCCGCCCAGCAGAACGTGGTCGGAACTGCGAAACACGAAGAAGGGATAGGCGGCATCGTCGCGGATGTCCTGGAGATAGCGGCGGATCCGCCGGCGGAAGGCCGATCGGGTCAGATCATCGAGCGGCCAGGTCGGCTCCCAGGGCGCCAGGAACTGACGGCTTTCGTCCCTGAGCGCCGCCCATGCGGCGTGGTCCGCCATCTGCGGGGTTCTCAGAAAGACGCCGTCGCCGTGAATCGCCGGCCCCGTATCCGCGCTTACCGAACGCAGGAAGACCATGATCGAGAACCGCCGATGCTCAGGCCGCCGAGCGCGCGACCGTTCTCAATCTTTCACGTAAATCGGCCGCCGATTCAAGCCGGCCGACGGGCCCGACCGCCGAGAGCGCCGGCAGGTCCGTGCGGGTCAGGGAGGCGATCATGCCGCGCACGGCCGCGGCATCGACGGCATCGACGCGGGCGACCAGTTCCTCCATCGGAACGATCCGATCCAGGAACAGCATCTGGCGTGCGACCTGCTCGGCCCTGACCGCGCAGCTTTCGAGGCTCATGAGCAGGCCCGCCTTGGCCTGCGCCCTGGCGCGGGAGACTTCCGTCTCGTCGATCTCGTCGATCGCCCGGACGATCTCGGCCGTCGTCACGTCGATCAGTTCCTCGATATCGTCGGCCCCGGTGGCGGCCGAGATGCCAAACAGGCCGACATCGGAGAAGGCCCAGTTGAACGCGTAGATCGAGTAGCACAGGCCGCGCTCCTCGCGCACGCGCTGGAACAGCCGCGAGGACATGCCGCCGCCGAGCACCGAGGCGGCGATTCGCGCGGCGTAGAAGTTTTCGTCTGCGAAGGAGGGGGCGGGGAAGGCGAAGAGGACGTTGGCTTCGGAGAGATCCTTCTCCGAGCGCCGCTCGCCGCCGGTGAAGCGGGCCTTCGCGCCCGCCGGCATCGGATCGGCCGCCATGTCGCCGAACAGCCGCTCGACGTCGCCGACGACGCGGTCATGGTCCACCGCACCGGCAGCGCCGACGACGATGCCGGGCGCCCGATAGTGCGCCGCCAGGTAGTCGCGCAGACTGTCCGACCGTTGGGCGCGGACCGTGTCGACCGTGCCGAGGATAGGCCGACCGATCGGCTGGCCCTCGAAGGCGGCCTCCTGCAACAGGTCGTGCACCAGGTCCTCGGGATCATCGAGCGCGGCGCCGATCTCCTGGACGACGACATGCTGCTCGCGCTCGAGCTCGGCCGAATCGAACCGGCTGTCGCGCAGGATGTCGGCGAGGATGTCGAGCCCGAGCGGGACGTGCTCCTTCAGCACCCGGGCATAGTAGGCGGTGGTCTCGTGGCTGGTCGCGGCGTTGAGGTCGCCGCCGACGGATTCGATCTCCTCGGCGATCTGACGGGCACTGCGCCGGCCGGTGCCCTTGAACGCCATGTGCTCCAGCAGGTGCGAGAGGCCGTGCTCCTCCGGCCGTTCGTGGCGCGCGCCGGTCCCGACCCAGACGCCGAGCGCCGCGGTCTCGACGTGGCTCATCTCGTCGGTGACGATGCGGATTCCGTTGGCGATGGTGGTGGTACGGACGGTCATTCGCAGTATCCGGTACTCGCGGGAACGATGGGGATTCAGACCGCGTCGACGGTGACGCGGGTGTTGCTCAGGATATGGCGCGCGATTGCGTCGGCGTCCGCCGGCAACACGTCGAACCGCTCCGGCCGATCGTGCAGATCGCCGAGCCAGTCCGGCAGGGCTGGACGGACGCCGGTCGCCGCCTCGACCGCATCGGGGAACTTGGCCGGATGCGCCGTCGACAGCGTGACCATCGGCGTCGCTGCGGCGCGCGGCGCCCGGCGCGCGGCGGCGATCCCGATGGCCGTGTGCGGATCGGCGAGGTAGC
>JAEYRQ010000049.1 GCA_023435545.1 Pseudomonadota bacterium
CGATCCTGCCTCATCTCCGGCGTCGTTGACGATGGTGTCGACCAGGCTGCGTTCGAGGTAGAGCCCCGACTGGCGGGCCGGTTCCGTGATCGCACGGCGCAGTTCCGGCGCACTCATCGGCCCGACCAGCACCTGGTTGCCGCTGATCCGCTCCGCAAGCCATGGGATCTGGGCGCAGCTGGCGTAGAAGTCGGCCCTCACCGCCAGCACCACCTTGACACGGCTGTCCGCCGGATCGGCCATTGCCGAGAGCGCGGCGATGACGGCCTCGCGCTGCGCCGGCGGGCTCAGCGTGAACAGTTCCTCGAACTGGTCGACGACGAGGACGAGCGGCGGCTCCGTGCCGGTGGGATGGGCGAGCCTGCGGGCGAGCGAGGGTCGCGCGGCGAGATCGTTGGGCCCGACCGTGCCGGTCCCGGCTCCGGTCGCCTGCACGATCTGGAAGTAGAGCTCCGCCATCGCGTCGCGGCCCGGCGACATCAGCGCGATGCGCCAGCCCTCGCTGCCGGGCGCATGGCCGGTCCGCAGCGCCGGGACGAGGCCCGCCCGCACCAGCGAGGACTTGCCGCTGCCCGACGGGCCGCCCACCACCAGCACGTTGTCGAACTGAAGGCGCCGGACCAGTTCCTCGGTCAGCGCCTCGCGGCCGAAGAACCGCCCTGCATCGTCGGGCTGGTAGGAGCCGAGGCCCTTGTAGGGACAGTCCACGACAGCCGCGTCGGATGGTCCGCCAAGGAGGACGGTGGTCGTCTCGGCTGCGTCGGCGGCGAGGCCCGACAGGACGTCCTGTACCGCCGCGCGCCAGCCCTGGATCGTGGCGAAGCGGCGCTGCGGATCAATATCGAGCCCGCGCCGCATCACGTCGCGCCAGGGCTCCGGCACCCGCACGATCACGCCCTCGAGCTCGCCCGGCTTTGGCGGACGCGATCCGACGACAAGGTGGTAGAGCACGGCCGTGGCCGCATAGATGTCGGCTGCGGGCGTCGGTGGACGGCCGCGCTCGGTCTGCTCCGGCGCCCGGTAGGCCGGGGTTCCGCCGGCCGACACCTCTCCGCTGTCGGCGCTCGCCGCGATGCCGAGATCGCCGACGAGGATGCGGAGGTCTTCCAGATCGGCTTGCAGCGGGACGGGACAAACCTCGGCGGCCGGGCCGAGCACCGTCGCGTCGGGATCGGCCGATCCGGGAACCGTGTCGGCCGCGGGCCTGCACACCGGCCGGCCGGACTGGAACAGGATGTTGGCGGGCTTGATGTCGCGATGCACGAGGCCGGCCCGGTGGATCGCATCGAGGCCGTCAGCGATCGCGTCGGTCAGCGCCATGAGACCCGCAGGCGTTGCCGCCGGGGGGGCAGTGGGCCGCTCGGCACGCTGGCGCTCCATCCAGTCGGCGAGCGTCCCGCAGTCGGCGTAGTCCATGACGAAGTAGGGCCGGCCGTCATTCAGCCGGCCGACGTCGTGCACCGTCACCACGTGGTGCGAGCGCACCCGCCTGAGCATCCGCGCCTCGTCGAGGAAGCGCGCTTCCGCCCGCGGGTCGCGACCCTGTTTGCCCTCCAGTATCTTCAGCGCGACGGCTGAATCCAGCTCCTCGTCCCAGGCGAGGACGACGACAGCGAAGCCGCCCCGCCCGATCTCATGACGGACGGCATAGCGTCCGACATAGGAGGGCAGTGCCATCCGAGGGGGCTACTGCAGCAGGTCGGCCACCGACCTGCAATCGAGTATGGCGATGTCGATGATGTCGTGATTGCGATCGGAGGCGCTGACGCACAGCGTCGTCGCCTCACCGCGCACGCTGGTCGAGGCGCCGCTTTGGGTGACGTAGACCGGGTAGATATCGGTGGGATGCCAGTCGCCCTGCTGGACACCGTGGACGCTCTCGGCGTCGTCCGACACCTGCTGTATGGTGAAGTTGTCCCCCCACCAGATATGCAGGTGATTGCGCGACATGTCCGGCGTGAAATTGGCGTCGAGCGTGACGCGCAGTTCGTCACCCTCCTTCTCGACCGACACGATGCGGACCTGGCACCCGTCGACCGGGCAGGCATTCGTATCGGATTGTGCAACCACGGGCGGCGCCGCGAAAGCGCCTGCCACGACGGCAAGGCTCAAGAGCCTGATCATATTCCCTGCAGACATAACGACCTCTTATTGCTGCCCCCGTTCCTGAACTGTCTATAGTATTGGACTCCGTAGCGGAAAACAGCAACCGCGGCAGGCAACCCGCCCGACGCGGGGCGAACCGGAGCGGCTGGCGGAAATGAGCGAATCCGCGATCGAGCGTGCGGTCCTGCTGGCCGACATCACCGGCAGCACGCCGCTCTACGAAGAGGTCGGCGACAGCGAGGCAGCGCGCCGGATCGGCGCGTGCATCGACTGGATGCGCGATGTCATCGAGGCGGCCGGCGGCACCTTTATCGCCGCCAAGGGCGACGACGTGCTCGCCATCTTCGAGGCCGCGGACCCGGCCCTTGTCGCCATCGAGCGCATCCTTGCGCGCATGCCGATGGGCGGCCTGTCGGTGCATGCCGGCCTCAACCACGGCTTCATCGTCGAGAGCCGCGGCGATGTCTTCGGCGACGTCGTCAATCTCACCGCCCGGCTCGCGAGCCTCGCCAACCCGGGCGAGGTCCTGATCAGCCGCGACTTCGTCGACCGGCTTCCAGGCGCGAGGGCCGCAACCCTGCGGCCGCTCAATGCCATGACGTTCAAGGGAAAATCCGCCCCGGTCGAGGTGTTCTAGCTCAATGACGACACACAATTCCTGAGCCAGACGCCACGGGCTACGGCCCGCGCGAACCTGCCCGCCGCCGGATTGACGCTGCTGCTCGGGCTGGACGGCGACCACCGTCTCCTCGGGGACGGCGCAAGCATCGTCATCGGCCGCGCGCCCGAGAGCGATATCGTCGTGGCGAAGCCCTGGGTGTCGCGGCGCCATGCGACCGTCGCCGTGCGCGACGGCAGAGCCCAGCTGACCGACCACAGCTCCTATGGCAGCTATTTGTGGATGGACGGTGCGGTGGAACTGGTCGCGCGGCGGGAGACTGTGCTGGTGACCGGAGCCGGCCGAATCTCGCCGGGTGCCAGCGCGGCCAGTCCGGAGGCCGTGCTGATCCTGTTCGAGGTGGTGGTCGACCAGCGTTAGGCGCCAGCCTGCCGCTTGGGCCAGGTCCGCCGTCCGATCACGAAGACCATGGTCGCGATCGCCGCCGCGGCGAGCATCAGGCCGGCGATGCCCCAGGGTCCGACATGGTGTGCGAAGGCAGCGAGACTGCCGGCGTGGTGGCCGATCCAGTAGGCGCCGAGCCCCCAGGTCGCGACCCACAGCGCGCCACCAAGCGCGTTGAACGCCAGGAAGCGCGGCCAGGGCATTCCCGCCGTGCCGGCGACGATGCCGTTGAGCTGGCGCAGGACATCGAAGAATCGGGCGAAGACCACGGCGACGGGACCATAGCGGCAGAAGACGTTCTCGACCCGGCCGAAGCGCTCGTGGGTGAGCCCCACCCGCGCGCCATGGTGGACGATCAGCGCCCGGCCGAAATACCTGCCGATGGCATAGCCGACGCTGTCTCCGGCCACCGCCCCCGCCCAGGCGGAGAGCAAGAGCCCGACCAGCGAGATCTCGCCGCGGCCGGCCATCGTGCCGGAGCCG
>JAEYRQ010000050.1 GCA_023435545.1 Pseudomonadota bacterium
GCTGGGGCCTGCGCCCCGGCGGACGCCTCGTCCTGAACGGCAGGCGCTGCGGCCGGTGCCGAGCCCTGCACCGCCGCATCACCGGCCGGCGCTTCGCTCGGGCGGCCGGCCGTCCCGGCCTGTAGCGCCGCGACCTCCGCTTCCAGGCTCGCGAGCCGCTCCACGAGCGGATTCGGCGCCGAATCGCTGTCGTCGGAGCTCTCGCTGTCGAGCAGAGCGACCCAGTCCTCCACCGACTGCAGCCGTGCGCCAAGATCCGCCGGCACGGCCTCGGCCTTCGCCGCGATGTCCTCGAGCTTCTCCTCCAGGTTGCGGACGCGACGCACCACGGTGTTCTTGGGATCGGCGCCCAGCTCCTTGAAGGCCGATTCCAGCTCCTTGAGCTGGTTGGCGAGCTCTCGCGTCACATCGCGGCGGGGCGTTCTGGCGGCGTCGGCCTCCAGCGAGGCGATGCGGCGGTTCAACTCGTGGTTCTGTACGATCAGGCCATCGATCGCGGTGGACAGGTCGCGCGGCAGGATGCCGCCGTAGTAGAGGCCTAGATAGATCGCCAGCGACACCAGCGCGCCGATCAACCCTGCGGCGATCACGCTGGCGCGCCGGGCGGTGGGCAGCGGCGTCTGCGGCGGTTCGCCTCCGCCCGAATCGGCTCCTGCGGGTTCGCCGCCGGAGGGGGGCTCGTCAGGGGGACCCTGCGGCGGCCCGTCGTCAGCGGCTGCCGTCGTCGAGGGTTCCTCCTCCATCTCGCTGGAGGCGGCAACGGCCTCCGTCGGCGTGCTGGCGGCGTCCGCCTCTTGGGGGAGCGGCGGTGTGCCGGCCTCAGCAACGAACTCCGGCTCCGTTGAGGGCGCTGTGGCGGTCGGATCGGCAGCAGACGGTTCGGCAGCAGCCTCAGCGGGCCCGGCCTGCTGCGGCTCATCACCGACCTCGCGCGCTTCCAGGTCGATCACCGGAGGCTTCACCGCGCCGCGGCGCCGGCCGCCGGAGGTCGTCGGAACGGATGTGGATCTGGGCTTCGGATCGTCACCGGTCGACATGTGCTCGGGTTCCGTTCTTCGTGTCGCTGTGCTCGTCCGGGCCTCGCCGGCTCGACCGCCCCGGCTCCTTATACACCCATTCGTTTCGCTGTTGCGAGACGGCGGGACGGCGCGGGTCAGCGCTTGGCGAGACAGGCCTCGAGCGCGGTGATGAGAGCAGCTTCATCGGGCGAGTGTGCGGCAAGGACATGGCCGAATCCGGCTGCCCGCGCAAATTCCGCCACCCGAGGCGACATGCAGATCGCAGTGGCCGGCGCCAGCCGGTCGCGGAGCCCGGCGGCCGCCACCAGTTCGCCGAACAGCCTCGCTCCGCGAGGGGAGTACAGCAGAACAGCTGAGACGTGGCCTGACGCGAGCGCCTCGATCGCCGCCTCGGGAAGCGCCTCCGCCGCCACGGCCTCGTACACAACGGCCTTGCGCACCTCGAAACCGGCGCGGCGAAGGGTTCCCTCCAGATCGCCGGCCGTGTCGCGGCCGCAGGCATAGAGCAGCGGCCCGTCGGCGAGGCCCTGCCGGCTCGTGACCAGGATCGCCAGATCGCCCACCGCCCCTGCCGCCGAGGCGACGGTGACGAAGCCTTCGGCCCGCGCGGCCGCGGCGGTGCGCTCGCCTACGGCATAGAGCGGCAGTGCTTTCAGGGCCTCGCGCGCTGCGATGGCCGGCACCGCATTGGCGCTGGTGACGACGATCGCGGCGCAGTCTTCGGGAAGATCGGCGTCCACCGGCACGATCCGGCTCGCCGGCGCGGCGATTGCGGCGATGCCGCGTCCTGCCAGCCGCCGGACCGTACGGACCGATTCGGTCGGCGGCCTCACCACCAGCACCGTCACGTTGTCGCCCTCAGTGCCTCCAGAAATGCCTGGCCGGCCCGGCCGACGATGTCCTCGCCCGCCCGCCGACCGATCGCCTCTGCCTCTACGGCCGGACCGGACGCCTCGGTCTCGAACGAGGTCTGACCGTCGGGACTCAGCACCAGCCCTCGGAACGACAGCGCGTCCCCGCTCACCCGGGCGTAACCCGCGATCGGCGTGCGGCAGGAGCCGTCCAGCACCGCCAGGAACGCCCGCTCACAGGCGAGCGCCACCGCCGTCGGCGGATGGTTGATTGCGGCGACCAGACGATTGGTCTCGGTGTCGTCGGCGCGCGTCTCGACCGCGATGGCGCCCTGGCCGAGCGCCGGCGGAAAGACATCGAGGTCGAACAGCGCCGCCGCCTCGTGCGCGGCGCCGAGACGCTTGAGGCCGGCGAGTGCCAGCAGCGTCGCCTGGACCTCGCCGTCCTCGAGCTTCCTCAGGCGCGTCTGCACGTTGCCGCGCAGCGTCACCACCTCGAGATCTGGCCTGAGGCGCCTCACCAGCGCCTGTCGGCGCAGCGAAGCGGTTCCCACCACCGCACCGGCCGGAAGCTCGGCCAGCGAGCCGGCCACACGGCAGACGAAGGCATCACGAACGTCCTCGCGCTCCAGCACGGCCGACAGGACGAGCCCGTCCGGTAGCCAGGTCGGCACGTCCTTGGCCGAATGCACGGCGAGGTCGGCGCGGCCATCGATCAGCGCCTCCTCGATCTCCTTGGTGAACAACCCCTTGCCGCCGGCTTCCGACAGCGGGCGGTCGAGGATGCGGTCGCCGGTGGTCTTCAGCACGACGATCTCGGTCGCATCGTCGCCGAGACCGTGCGCGGCGGCGAGCCGCGTGGCCACCTCACGTGCCTGGGCGAGGGCGAGGGGGCTGCCGCGGGTGGCTATTCGGAGGGTCACGTCCGTGCTCGTCGGGATGGCGGTCTGGTCCGGCGGCGACTATACGGTCGGGCGAAGCGGATTGGAAACGCGACGGGGAGCATGGCCCGGATGCGGGTGCTCGGGATCGAGACGAGCTGTGACGAGACCGCGGCGGCGGTTGTCGAGCGGCTGCCGGACGGCAGCGGCCGCATCCTCGCCAATGTCGTGCTGAGCCAGCTCGAGGAACATGCGGCCTTCGGCGGGGTGGTGCCCGAGATCGCCGCGCGCGCCCATGTCGATGCGCTCGACGGCCTGATCGCGCAGGCGATGGCGGAGGCCGGCTGCGGCTTCACCGATCTCGATGGCATCGCCGCGACGGCGGGACCGGGCCTGATCGGCGGGCTGCTGGTCGGCCTGATGACCGGCAAGGCGATCGCCGCAGCGGCAGGAAAGCCGCTCGTCGCCGTCAATCATCTGGAGGCTCACGCGCTCCCCGCACGGCTGAGCGACGGTCTTGCATTTCCCTATCTGCTGCTGCTCGTCACCGGCGGCCACACCCAGATCGTCGCCGTGGAGGGCCTCGGCCGCTACCGACGCTGGGGCACCACCATCGACGATGCGGTCGGCGAGGCCTTCGACAAGGTCGCCAAGATGCTTGGGCTGGGCTGGCCGGGCGGACCGGAGGTCGAGAGGCAGGCGGCGTCAGGGGACCGTGATCGATTCCAGTTCCCGCGCCCGCTCGCGGGACGGCCGGGCTGCGACTTCTCGTTCTCGGGGCTGAAGACTGCGGTGCGAATCGAGGCAGAGCGGCTGCAGCCCCTGAGCGAGCGCGATGTCGCCGACGTCTGCGCCGGCTTCCAGCAGGCCGTCGTCGATTCGCTGGCCGACCGGACCAGTGCCGCGCTGCGGCGCTTCCGGGAGGACCATCCGCAGCCGACGCTTGTCGTCGCCGGCGGCGTTGCCGCCAACCAGGCGGTGCGCGCCCGGCTGGAGATGCTCGCGGGTTCGCACGGCCCCCGGCTGGTCGCGCCGCCGCTGAGGCTGTGCGGCGACAATGCCGCGATGGTGGCCTGGGCGGGGGCGGAGCGGCTCGC
>JAEYRQ010000082.1 GCA_023435545.1 Pseudomonadota bacterium
CAAGCGGGAGCTGGACTGCCTGCGAAAGGGCTTGTACGGACCGGAGGGCCGGGAGTTTAAGGCGTTGATGAAGCGGTTGATTAAGTAGGGGGAGTCCGATAACGGTTTTTCGTAGAAATTGGGATCCGGCTGAGAGCTGGGTAGAGAATAACCTGCAGCCAGAATCTAAACTGATGATTGTTTTTGATACAGAAACGGAGGATTTCCTGACGGATCTGATAGGGCAAAACCTCGATCCCATCAATGAGGCTTTGGATCTGCAGCCCTCACTTACGTTTGCAGAATATGGATTCAAGCTGCTGTTCAAAGGGTTGCTGAGCAGCTCCATTCTGGACGCTTACTCCAGCGAAGTGACCACAAGACTCACACTGGCAGAGCACCATATCTACGGCAGCAGCCACCTGGGCATTCAGTATTATGATCCAACGAGAACGGATATTTCCAGCTACCGGGACTTTACCAACAGCGCGAACGACAACCTTGGACTGAGCATCAAACGTCCCTGGTACAGCCATGTATATGGCGATATCATCAAATCTTCACAAAAACTTCCCTGGAACAACTGGGAGCGGACGGTGGCACTGAGCAGTGAGCGAGTGGTGGGTATGAAGGAATATGCTTTGACAGACCATCTGGGTAATGTACTGGTAACGGTACTGGACAGGAAGGTGGGCCACCAGCCTGTCGGCGCTACGCAGTATGATTACTGGATGGCTGACATAGCCAGCGCCCAGGACTATTTCCCATACGGAATGCTGATGATGAACCGGTATACGACGGGGAACAAGTTTAGGTTTGGGTTTAACGGTATTGAAAAGACAGATGAAGTGGCGGGCATTGGTAATCATTATACTGCGTTGTATGGAGAGTATGACCCACGTGTTGTTACCCGTTGGAATACTGACCCAAAACCAATCGTGGGTATCAGCCCTTATGCGATGTTTAGTGGTAATCCCATTAAATTTAATGACGTTTTATTAGATAGTATAGGAATTAAAGGTTTTAAGCAAAGGAAAGTGCTCAAAGATCTAAATCGTGGTTTGCTAGTTGATGAGAAGAACTCTCCTTATTCATTTAATGATGCCGGCCGGCTAGTGGTAGATGATGAGAAGTTTGATAGGTTGTCTGAAAAACAAAAGGAGATAGCCTCGCCAATAAGGGAGCTGGCAAATTCAAATTTAGACGTACAGATTGTTAAGACAGACTGGCGTGCCATAATACCTAATACCGGCGGAAGAACATTGGTCAACTATGGCGGAGCCGCAACTATTGCGAATACAGGCGCTGATGGATATCAAGATATGAGTGGTAACAGTGGTGTCACTATACTTTGGACTGGAAAAGGTGAAAGTTTTTCGCCAAACCATGGTGAGCCTGTGATTTACCAAACAAATTCTACTGCCTTATACCATGAGATTGGCCATGCATTCTTTAGGTTTTTAAAATTAGATCCAAAGCAGGCAGGAAAAACTATAGATTATGAAAACATGGTTCGACATCAATCTAATGAAATGAAAAAAGAGTATCAACATAGAAAATATGATGCAGCCCATCCAGATCCGAACATCCCTTAGACAAATTGTCTTTCTTGTAGCACTTATTTTTTCGAGTAAGAAGGTTTCCAGCCAGTTACTTACAACTTATCAGATTAATGCCAATACTTGTGATTGCGTGTTCGTAACATTGCAAAATAACTCACATGACACAGCGTATATCATAAGTCAAAGCAACTCGATTCATGGATGGGATAGTTGCTTTGCCTATACCGTTTTTAAAAGAGAATATCCAAAGGTTGGACATAGTATTGACATTAGCTACTATTACAAAGATTTAGACAGTTATCGAGAAAATAATTTTTTATACCTACTGCCTGGTAACAGTCTGACATTTGGCGCAAGAACGACTGACGCTATACTTGGTGATAGCCTATTTGTCAGTATGTACATGTGTCCAATTCCTGTTTCTAAAGAAAAAGATGTTAGTGCGATCAGATGCCAGATGGACAAACTTAAAAATACCAAGGAAAAAATGCCATGGCGGTGGATCAGTTATAATTGCATTTCTAAATGAAGCTTTGATGTTTACTCAACACGGGAAATTCATTTGGTGAACGTCTGGAAATGCCGACAACGTGAAAACTAGCCTCAATATGTATCAAAGTTGTTGGTCTTTGATAGGTAGCCGTGGTTTTCCAGCTAAGCCACAGCAAGCAACTCACCAACTGCGGGAACAGGGGTGGCTTGAAAGAGTTTTTCGTAGATTGGGATCCTGCTGAGAGCTGGGTAGAGAATAACCTGCAACCAGAATCTAAACTGATGATTGTTTTTGACGCAGAAACGGAGGATTTCCTGACGGATCTGATAGTGCATAACCTCGATCCCATCAACGAGGCTTTGGATCTGCAGCCCTCACTTACGTTTGCAGAATATGGATTCAAGCTGTTGTTCAAAGGGTTGCTGAGCAGCTCCATTCTGGACGCTTACTCCAGCGAAGTGACCACAAGGCTCACACTGGCGGAGCACCATATCTACGGCAGCAACCACCTTGGTATTCAGTATTATGATCCAACGAGAACGGATATTGCCAGCTACCGGGACTTTACCAACAGCGCAAACGACAACCTTGGGCTGAGCATCAAACGACCCTGGTATAGTCATGCATATGGCGATATCATCAAATCTTCACAAAAAAATCCCTGGAACAACTGGGAGCGGACGGTGGCACTGAGCAGTGAGCGAGTGCTGGGTATGAAGGAATACTCTCTGACAGACCATCTGGGTAATGTGCTGGTAACGGTACTGGACAGGAAGGTGGGCCACCAGCCTGTCGGCGCTACGCAGTATGATTACTGGATGGCTGATATAGCCAGCGCCCAGGACTATTATCCATACGGAATGCTGATGATGAACCGGTATATGACGGCTGGGAACAAGTTTAGGTTTGGGTTTAATGGTATAGAGAAGACAAATGAAGTGGCGGGTGTGGGAAATCACTACACTGCGTTGTTTGGAGAGTATGATCCACGGACAATTCGAAGGTGGAACGTGGACCCGAAGCCGGTTGTATGGGAGAGCCCCTATGCCATGTTTAGGGGAAATCCGTTAGTTAATAGTGATCAAATGTTGGATAGTGCTTGGTATAGAACCAAGGAGGGGGGATTTAAATTTGATGCCCGCGTCAATAGTCAAAGGGACATGAAAAAGCTAGGTATCAACGGCACCTACATTGGTCAGGAAGCATACGGGCAAACACCTGGCAGAAATGCTATGGTGCTTTATGGTGACAGGCAAGGTACACTCACAGTAATGCTTCCTGAAGCAGTAGTTACAGACAAACGGAACGCTTGGAAAGCTGCACATGAATTAGGTTATATGCCAGCGATGGGGCCAACCTTTGAAGGTATAGGTTTACGGGCCAATGTTGGAGCTGGGGGTGGCTTTGTAGGTGGTGGTGTTAACGGAAGTGTTTATGCAGATAATTCAGGTAATCTAGGAGCTATGGCAGGAACAGGTGGTGGGTTTGGTACATCTACGCCTGGTTTAGAAGGTTCATTTGGAGTTGATCTTTACGATTATAAGCGTACTGTCTCGCCTGAGGAATTTGCACAAGGCACTTCAGTATCAAGCTCTTTACAGCTTGGAATACTCTCATTTACAAGAACAAGCTCTTCAAATGCAAAAAGTCCATTCAGACCTGATGGCAATTTAAATATATTTTCCATCGATTTAGGTTTGAAGGGTTTCGGATATACTACAAAAATCGGTTTAACAAAATATGCAGGAGTAAATGTTAGTGACAAATAGAATGTTTATTGCATTGTTTCCATTCCTTGCTTTATTTAGCTGTCAAGATGATTTTGAACAATGTCAGTCAACTGGTGAACACATAAAAGCCTACGAAGGAAGCATAAGGGTTGATTCCATATTTTTGGATTGGCGAAATCATGCTCACGCAGTTTTAGATAGAAATGGAAATAAGCTGCTGTTCCATAAAGGTGAATTGATAATTCAACCAGAAGTAGGCGACAGTATGTATAAAAGACGCGGTACAGAAGAGTATATTTTGATCAAAGACGACAGTACATATATTCAGAAGTGGGATTGCAAACGTGGCAAAGCCGTGATAGTTGATCAGTGGCGTAATCAGCGCTAAGAGCGCTGCGGATTATATTATGACGTAGCCGGCAACCTGATCAAGACGGTCTCCCCGGCAGGTGTTGACCAGCTCAGTGTGCTTGATGATGATAATGACACGATCAACGCCTACCGTATGAGGAATGAGATGGTAAACCCATTGGTTCCGGATCATTCCAAGGTCACCTCCTACAGGTACAATGCGCAGAACAAAGTGATTGAGAACAAGACCCCTGATGGAGGAACTACCAGATCCTACTACGATATGGTGGGCAGGATCATCCTGTCGCAGGATGAGCGGCAGACGCCCAACGATCAATACACCTATTTTATCTATGATAACCTTTCACGTGTAGTTGAGACCGGAGTTGTGCAAAAACCTGGTGGCTGGGATGAGAGTCTCATCAAGGAACCGCAGAATAGCGGCATATTCGGTCAGTTCAGAAGCCAGAGCCGGAATGAGGTTACGGTATCCATCTATGATACCGCATCCTATACGGTCGCAGGGGCTTATCAGAACCTTCCGCCACAGGAACATCTTAAAAACAGGGTGGCTTGTACAAAGTATTTTGAGGCAATAGACCCCAATGTTGACGCCAGTGCTGATACCAATTTCTCCAATGCGCTTCATTATTCCTACGACCTCACCGGAAACGTCAAGACCCTCGTGCATGATCTCAGAGGCGTGGTGCGTCCGGTACTGAGGATCAAAAGAGTCGACTACGAATACGATCTATACAGCGGCAAAGTGATCATGGCGAGCTACAACAGGGGCAGGGCCGACCAGTTCTACCAGAAATACACCTACGATGCTGATAACAGGATCGTGGAGGTGAACACCAGCACCAATGGTGTGGTCTGGGACAGAGATGCTCATTACGACTATTATGATCACGGGCCACTGGCCAGAATGGATCTGGGCGAGCAAAGAGTGCAGGGAGTGGACTATGCCTATACCATCAATGGCTGGCTGAAGGCAATCAACGGCATTCAGAATGACCCGCAAAGCGATATGGGAGAAGATGGTCTGTACGGTACGGTAATGCCGAAAGATGTGTTTTCACAAAGGATCGACTATTTCCAGGGCGATTATAAATCCATCGCAGATTCCAGTTTCTTCTATGGCCTGCCGGCTGTAGAGAAATCGCTCTACAATGGCAATATAGCCGGTATCGCGACAGCATTGGCGCCGTTTACCAACCTGCACAAAAAATACCATTACGATCCGCTGCAGCGGATCGACAGAGCGGAGTATGCCGATTTCGTTTTCAATCATAACACGTCGCAGCTTACTACCAATAACCTCGTCGATTATAATTCAGAGTACAAGTATGATGCTGACG
>JAEYRQ010000439.1 GCA_023435545.1 Pseudomonadota bacterium
TCGTCGGACATGTGGGCGACGGCAATTTCCACACGTCGGTTCTCGTCGACATGAACGATCCCGCCGAGATCGCGCGGGTCGAGGAGTTCATGACCCGCCTCGTCGAGCGGGCCATCGCGATGGACGGAACCTGCACCGGTGAACACGGGGTGGGGCAGGGCAAGATGAAGTATCTCGACGCCGAACTCGGGGCGGCGGTCGAGGTGATGCGGTCGATCAAGCGTGCGCTCGATCCCAAGAACATCATGAATCCAGGGAAAATTGTCCGTATCTGACAAGGCTCACGGGGCAGGACGGGACAGCGGGCCGGTGGCCGGCATCCGGAACGGATGCGGCTGCTGGCGGGGGCGTGGTCGGTGAACTCGATCCTCCTGTCGATAGGCATTGCCATCGCGCTGGCCCTGCTTGCGGCCTTCGCGGCGCCGTTCTTCATCGATTGGTCCTCCTATCGTGGCTATTTCGAAGCGCGGGCGAGCGAGATCGTCGGCCGCGAAGTGGTGTTTGCCGGCGACCTCGACGTGCGCCTCGTGCCGTTTCCGCGGCTGGAGGCGACCGACGTGCGCATTGGCGACGCCGAAGGCGGCGAGGGCGCCGAGGCGGTGGAAATCCACGCCGCCCTCACACCGCTCCTGAACGGAGAGCTGCAGATCACCGAGATGGTGTTGCGGCGCCCCTTCGCAGTCGTCGGCCTTGACGCCAGCGGCAGGCTGGTCTGGAGCAACGACAGCGGTCCCTCCGTGCCGTTCGCGCCCGAGCAGGTTCGCATCGACCGCTTCGACGTCGTCGACGGCGCGCTCGACGTGGACGACAACCGCGCGGGCAGGACGATCCGGCTGACGAGCATCAATGTCGGCGGTTCGGCCACATCCCTGATCGGACCATTCCGGGCTGAAGGCGGCCTCGTCGCCGACGGCCGCCGGCTCAGCATGCGCCTGGCCACGGGTCGGCTGCAGGAAGACCGGGGCGGCATCCGGGTGAAGCTGTCGCTGCTGCCGGCTGACGCGCCACTCTCCCTTGATCTCGATGGCACCCTGGTGCGCGACCCCGGTGAGATGCCGGTTTTCACCGGCATCGCGGTCGTCGAGCGTTTGCCGACGGATGACGGCACCATGCCCTGGCGCATCGACGGCCAGGTGGAGGCGACGCCGGAACATGTCGTCGTCGACAAGGGCAGCCTCAGGATCGGACCCGAGACGGGAAGCGTCACCTTCGCCGGGGCGGTCAACATCGATCTGGGGACCCGGCCGAAGTTCGACGCCGTGCTGTCGGCGCGCCAGCTCGACCTCGACCGGCTGCTCGGGAGCGGCGCGGAGCACCCGGTGGACGCGGTGGAGGTCGTGCGGCGGCTCGGCGCGTCCCTCGACCCCGGTCTCGTCCCGATGGCTGGGGATATGGCCATCGACATCGAATCCATCGTCGTGTCAGGCGGCCTCGTCGAAGCCCTGTCGGTCGACGTATCGGTGGACTCCGGCGGCTGGACCATCGACAGGGCTGTCGCCGCGGCCCCGGGAGGGACCGACCTGGCGTTGGTCGGCCGGGTCGAGTTCGAGACACCGGGTCCGGTGTTCGAGGGGGCGCTAAGGGTGAACGCGGCGCAGGCGCCGGTGTTTGGAGACTGGCTGCTCGGCCCCGATGTGCGCCTGCCCGCAGTCGGGTTCGCAGGCGCTCGACTGGCTGCGTCAGCGCGGGTGCGGCTCGGGGCGGGCAGCGTCATCGCGGAAGCGATCGACATCGCGACGGCCGATGCCAGGCTCACCGGCTCGCTCGGGTTCTCGCCGCAAACCGACGATGCCCGCGGCCGCCTGTCGGCCGTTCTGTCCGCCGACCGTCTCGTGCTGGCCGTGGCGAGCAGCCCGACGGCTCCCGACGGTGCGCGGGTGTTGGCCGTCGCCGAGGCGGTCCTCGATGGGCTCGACGTCGATCTCGAACTGCGGGCGGACGAGCTGGCGGTCGGCGATGTCGAGGCGAGCAGGGTTGCCGCCGCGCTCGAAATCGCAGACGGCGACGTCAGGATCCGGCGTCTCGTGGTCGGCGACGTCGGCGGTGCACGGATCGAGGGCGGAGGAGAGGTCAAGTCCTTCGCCAGCACGCCCGACGGCTCGCTGAGCCTCGCGGCGTCGGCCGAAGCGCTTGACGGCGTGGCGCGGCTGCTGACGACCCTCGGCTACCGCGCCAGCGGAGACTGGCTTGCGGATCGGGGCCCGGATCTCGTGCCGGCCCGGCTACAGGCCAATGTGCGCGCCGCCCGGACGGGCGAGGGCAGCCGGATCCACCTCGGGCTGACGGGGACCGCGGGCGGAACCGACATGCGCGCCGAGGCGCGTTTCGAGGGCGGGTTGGACGCCTTCCACGCCGCTGCCATCACCGTCGATGCGACGGCCGAGAATCCCGACGGGGCGCGGCTGGCCGCTCAGATCGGCCTTCGACCTGGCCCGGGTGGCGAGGCGGGCCGGATCGCGATCAGGGCCGACGGCAGGCCGGATGCGGCCGTTTCATTCGACATCGATGCCGCGGGTATCGGCGCCGAGGGAACGCTCGCCGGCCGCGGCCGCTGGCCGCAGCGGGGCGGGCGGGAGGTAACGGCGGAGGTCGCCGCCCTCATCGCGGAGCCGGGCGAGTTGCTCCACACGGTCGGGCTGGACCTGCCTGCTCCTCTCGCGGAGGCGACGCGGATCGAAGTGGGCCTGTCGGTTACCGACGATATCTGGTCACTGTCCGGAGTGCGCCTCGCTGCTGGGGGTGCGATGGTCGAGGGCCGGCTCAGCATCGATACGGGATCGGCGGAGTGGATTCTCGATGGAGATCTGCAGACGAGCACGCTCGATCTGCCCTGGTTGCTCGCTCTGGCAGTCGGCGATGCGGCGGGAGATGTCGGTCATCCCACCTTGTATACCGCGTGGCCGGAGGACCCTTTCCTGGCGGCGGACCGCCAGGGCTGGCGGGGTCGCGTGGCGCTGGCTACCCCGGCGGCGACACTGTTCCCCGGCGCGCGGGCGACGGACGCGAAGCTTGTCATCGGCTTCGACGCGGCACGGTTCTCGATCGAGCGCTTCTCAGGGGGGCTGTTCGGAGGTCGCCTCGAGGGCGGCCTGGATCTGACCGAGATGGCCGGAACCACCTCGGGCTCGGGCCGGTTCGACCTGTCGGGCGCCCGGCTCGAGGAGCTGGGCTGGAGCGACGGCCGCAGGCCGGTGGCAACCGGCGAGGTGTCAATCGCGGCCGAGTTCGAGGGAGCTGGCCGCAGCCCGCTGGCGCTGGTCTCGGCGCTCTCCGGCACCGGATCCTTCCAGGTCACGGACGGTGTCATTCGGCGGCTCAACCCTGCCGCGTTCGACCTGATCGTCAGCGCGGCGGACGCCGGGCTGGAGTTGACCGAGGCCCGGGTCGGAGAGGTCTTCGCCGGCCATCTGGATGCCGGAAGTCTCGCCTTCGGGTCGATCGAGGGCGCCTTCTCGATATCCTCCGGCATCCTGCGCGCCAGCAATGTCCGCGTCCAGTCGGATGCGTTGTCCAGCTTCGCGTCGGCGACGATCGATCTCGGCGAACTGGCCATCGATTCCGAATGGACGCTGAGGCTCGAGGCGGGGGGCACCGACAGCCGTGTGCGCGAGGTCGGCGTGGTGTTCGCCGGTCCGCTGTCGGCGCCGGTGCGGCTGATCGACGTCAATCCGCTGCTGGGCTATCTCACGGTCCGGGCATTCGAGCAGGAGGTGGAGCGCCTCGAGGCATTGCAGGCAGAGATCCTCGAGCGTCAGCGTCTTGGCCGCGAACTGATCCGCCTGGGGCAGCAGCGCGTCCGGCGGGAGCGCTCGGCGGCCGAGGACGAGCGCCGGGAGGAGGAGGAGGCGCAGCGGCGGATCGAAGAAGATGCGCGCCAGGCCGAGGAAGAAGAGCGCCGCCGTCAGGCCGAGGAAGAAGCGCGCCAGGCCGAGCAAGAGGAGCGCCGGCGCCAGGCCGAGGAGGAGGAGCGTCGGCGCCAGGCCGAGGAGGAGCGGCGTTCCCAGGCACAGCAACCGGAACCCGAACAGCCGGCTGCCGAGGCTCCACCGGCTGCTGTCGAACCTTCGTCTGCTGGTGGCTCGCGGATCGACGACGGCGAGTTCACGCGCCGCATCGAGGATATCCTGCGGGAACTCCCCAACGCGACCTCCCTGCCGCCGCCCAGCGGGAACATAATGGCGACCGAACAGCCCATCGCGGCGCCACCGCCGCTCGGCCAGCCGATCATCATCACGCCTGTCCCCTCGGTGCCCGTCGGACAGGGAGCGAGTGGCCAGCGGCAGACGGGCAGGCCAACGGTCGAGCCGGCGCCGTCGGTGTCTACCGAATCCGGCGACGACGGCCAGCGGACATTCCGCTAGGCGGTCGGGTCGTGGGTTGCTGCCCGCGCGCCGCGATAATGCGCGAGGATGTGCATCCGGATGGCCGAGGACAGGCCGACCCCGGCACGCGAACCGTCGATTTCGGCGACGAGTGCGGCGATGGGTATGCCGCGCTGCGAGGCGATCTCGCCGAGCGCCTCCCAGAACGGATCCTCGAGAGAGACGCTGGTGCGATGCCCCGCGATGGTGATCGAGCGCTTGCGCTCCCCCGCGTTCACCGCTCCTGGTCCGTGTCAGGGCTTTGGGTCGAACCGATCCGGTGTGCGTCGATATCGCGCCCGGCTTTCTCGGTCAGCGCTTTCGCAGCCTCGCGCTCGGCCCTGGTGCGGCCGAAGCGGACGCGGTTCTCGGCGGCCTCGGCCTTGCGCTCGGCTCGCGCCTTCTGCTTGCGGACCCGGTTCAGGTTGATGATGTCGGGCATGGCGCGGGCGGGTCAGATGCCGGTGAAGAGGAAGTCGATCCCCGAGACCAAACGCTCCCGATAGTCCACCAGGTTGGCGGTCACCTTCCCCAGTCGGCGTCGGTCGATCGAAAACAATTCGGGCAGCGAAGCGTAAAAACTCTCACCGTTCACTGTTACCGCGGGTGACGCGCGCTCGAGATCGTCTCGGGGATCCGCACGCACGAGCGGGGCAACGACAGCCGTCTGAATAGGGGAGAGCAGATCGCTCTGCAGTTCGACGAGAAAGGGGGCCAGTTCGGCCCATTGGCCGGGGTTCCTGTAGACATCGAACTGCATCAGCCGTACTTGCTGTATTCGTCGCCGATCGGACCATGTGTACGGATGCGCTGATTGAAGCGCTCAATCGCCTCACGGTTCCGCGTGGCCCATTCCTCTGCCTCGATTCGCCGCACAATCTCGCGGAGCTTGGGTTCGAGAGCTTGGGAGATATTCAATCCCAACGCCTTTGCCCGGGCGACGAGCTCCCGATCCAGCGATAGATTGACAGATTGCTTGCTGCCCATCGCGATCTCTCACAGAAATGACCAATGCGCATCATACGTGCGCATCAAAAGGAGAGGCAACCTCCTGGGATAAATCCTCACCCCGGCCGGGTCATCTTCTCCGGCCGGACGATCTCGTCGAACTCTGCCTCGGTGACGTAGCCGCCGCCGACGGCCTCCTCGCGCAGCGTGGTGCCGTTCTTGTGGGCGGTCTTGGCGATCTTGGCGGCGGCGTCGTAGCCGATCTTCGGGGCGAGCGCGGTCACCAGCATCAGCGAACGCTCCAGCGCCGCCTTGATGTTGTCCTCGCGCGCTTCGATGCCGACGACGCAGTTGTCGGTGAAGGAGATCGAGGCGTCGGCGATGAGCCGGATCGACTGAAGCATGTTGTAGGCCATAACGGGATTGAACACGTTCAGCTCGAAATGGCCCTGGCTGCCGGCGAACGTGATCGCCGCCTGGTTGCCGAACACCTGCACGCAGACCTGGGTCATCGCCTCGCACTGGGTGGGATTGACCTTGCCCGGCATGATCGAGGAGCCGGGCTCGTTTTCGGGCAGCGACAGTTCGCCGAGGCCGGAGCGGGGACCCGAGCCCATCAGGCGGATGTCGTTGGCGATCTTGAACAGCGCCGCGGCGATAGCGTTCAGCGCGCCGTGCGAGAACACCATGGCGTCGTGGGCGGCCAGCGCCTCGAACTTGTTGGGGGCGGTGGTGAAGGGCAGGCCGGTAATCTCGGCGATCCGCTCGGCGACCGCCTTGTCGAAGCCGACAGGGGCGTTGAGGCCGGTGCCGACGGCGGTGCCGCCCTGCGCCAGTTCCATCAGGCCGGGTAGTGTCTGCTCGATGCGGGCGATGCCGTTCTCGACCTGCTGGGCGTAGCCGGAGAACTCCTGGCCGAGCGTCAGCGGCGTGGCGTCCTGGGTGTGGGTGCGGCCGATCTTGACGATCTCGGCCCACTCCTTCGCCTTGGCGTCGAGCGCGGTGTGCAGGTGGCGCAACGCCGGCAGCAGGCGGTTGACGATCTCCTCGGCGGAGGCCACGTGCATCGCCGTCGGATAGGTGTCGTTCGACGACTGGCTCATGTTGACGTGGTCGTTGGGATGGACCGGCTTCTTCGAACCCATCTCGCCGCCCAGCATCTCGATGGCGCGGTTCGAGATCACCTCGTTGGCGTTCATGTTGGACTGGGTGCCGGAGCCGGTCTGCCAGACCACCAGCGGGAAGTGGTCGTCGAGCTTGCCCTCGATCACCTCCTGGGCGGCCGCGACGATCGCATCACCGATCTTCGGATCGAGCTTGCCGAGCTTCATATTGACCTCGGCGGCGGCGCGCTTGACGATCCCCAGCGCCCTCACGATCGGCTGCGGCTGCTTCTCCCAGCCGATCTTGAAATTGCCCAGCGAACGCTGCGCCTGTGCGCCCCAGTAGCAGGCGCAATCGACTTCGATGGGGCCGAAGGTGTCGGTCTCGGTGCGGGTCTGTGACATGCCGGTGTCCTGCCAGTTGAGCCTGTGGTCGCGCGGCTCATAGCATGCGGGTCCGGCGGCGGAAACCGAGAGGCAGGCAGGGCCGGCGGACCGTCAGGTCTTCTTGCGGAAGGCGTCGAGCGACACGACGTCGGCGCCGGGCGCAGCGTCGGCACTGTCCTTGGCGGAGGGCGGCGTGGTGTCGGGGGAGTCGGGCTTTGCCTTCGGCTTGGAGCCAGATCGCTTGCGCTTGCTCTCGGCCGGCGCCTCAGCCTTGGCAACCGTCGTCCCACCAGTCGCCGCCTCGGGCCGGGCATCGTCATTGGCCTCGACCGGCGCGCCGGGATCGAATTGCAGGCCGAACTGGACGCTCGGATCGAAGAAGCCCTTGATCGCCGCGAAGGGGACGTGCAGTCGCTCCGGGACGCCGTTGAACGACAGGCTCACCGAGAAGGCTCCGTCGGTGACCTCCAGATCCCAGAACTGATACTGGAGGACGATCGTCATCTCCTCCGGATAGGTCTCGCGCAGGCGCTTGGACACCCGTACGCCCGGGGCCTGGGTGGCGAAGGCGATGAAGAAGTGATGCTCCCCCGGCAGCCCCGCCTTGGCGACATCGGCCAGCACCGAACGCACCACGCCGCGCAGCGCATCCTGGGTCAGTAGGTCGTAGCGGATGAGGTCCTGCGACATCGGGATGCTGGCTTGAGGGGCTGACGACTTCCGGCCTGGGCAGGCCACACGGCCGGGAACGAAGGCAAAGTGGAGGCTTCTGTTGCCAGGTGCCTCCGAACCCCGCCTGCCGGAGCTAACCCGTCAGGGCTTAGATCGGCTTTTCAAACCGCCTTACGCGGCCTGAGCAACCGGAGCATAGTTGTCGTTCGCAACTATTGTACGGCCCGATAACGGCGGTACCATGCCGGGCGACGGCGCGTTCTTTACACTCTCGTCGATCCTATTTCGCCCCCGCCACAGCCGACCGCGGTGGATCGGTTCTGGTGGAGGCGCCGGGTACCGCCCCCGGGTCCGATGACCTAATACCAACGACCGTGTATCGCCATAGTCGGCTTGCGCCGACAATCGGGAATATAGGAACGAAACGGGCGGCTGAAAAGCCTTGGCCGCGCCGACAGGGACCGAAACGGAAAAGGAGCGGGGCAATGACCGAAAGTGTGCGCATCGAGAGACAGGGTCCGGTCTGGACGGTGATCCTAGAC
>JAEYRQ010000145.1 GCA_023435545.1 Pseudomonadota bacterium
GTCGCCGGGGCAGCGCCAGCGCATCGCCTTGGTGCGGGCGCTGATGAAGCGGCCGGCGATCGCCATCCTCGACGGCGTCGGCGCGCTGTCGCAGGATGCCGGCATGCTGGCAGCGGTTCGCTCGGAGCTGGCCGACTGCACGCTGGTGGTGGGTCTCGAAACGATAGAGGCCGCCCGGGAGTTCGAAAGGGTGATCGTGCTTCGTTCAGGCCGCCTGGCCATGGTCGGCACCTTCGAGGAGGTGTCGGCCGCGGGCCTCGAGACCTGATGGCAGGGCGGAGAATGGGACGGACGAGATGAGCATCAACTCCGAAGTCGAATCACTGCGCAGCATCCCGATGTTCAAGGGCATCGAGCCGGCAAAGCTGAGGCTCCTGGCCTTCATCAGCGAGCGCATGACGTTCCGGCCCGGCGAGGTTCTGTGCAAGCAGGGCGAGCCCGGCGACTCGGCCTACATCATCCTGTCCGGGATGGCGGACGTGCTGGTCGACACTGGCGGCGGGCAGCAGCGCAAGGTGGCCGAAATCAAGCAGAACGACGTGGTCGGGGAGATCGCCATCCTCTGCGACACGCCGCGGACGGCGACCGTCTCCGCCTCCAGCGACCTCATCGCCCTGAACATCTCCAAGGACAATTTCTTCAAGCTGCTCAAGGAATTCCCCGACGTCTCGCTGGAGGTAATGCGAGTGCTGGCGCGGCGGCTGGAGCGCACGACCCGTGACCTGGCGGATGTGCGCGGCAAACTCGCGGATAGCGGGGCGGCCTGATGTCGGAGATCGGCCCCGCGATGACGCTGCGCATCTGGGGCGCCCGCGGCTCGACGCCCTCGGCCGGACCGGACACCGAGCGCTATGGCGGCGAGACGACATCGCTCGAGGTCGTTGTCGGCGGCCGATCCGTGCTGATCGATTGCGGTTCCGGTGCCCGGGCGCTCGCCCGCCGGCTGGTGGAGGACGGCGTGGACGACATCGACATCCTGTTCAGCCACTTCCATCTGGACCACATCTGTGGCCTGCCGTTCTTCGGGCCCGCCTACTGCCCCACAACCACGCTGCGGCTGTGGTCGGGCCACCTGGGCCCGGAGATGGAGCCGCGCGAGGCGATCTGCCGGATCATGTCGCCGCCGATCTTCCCGGTCGCCTTCGACTGCCTCGCATCCTGCGAATGCCTCCGATTCGAACCCCCAGACCCGTTGACGCTCGCCGGCGACGTCGTGGTCGACACGCTTGCGCTGAACCATCCGAACGGCGCGACCGGATTCCGCTTCCGGGCCGGCGGCAGGACGCTCGTCACCGTCACCGACCACGAGCACGGCGACGCGGCGGTCGATACCGCGGTCGCAGACTTCGTGCGCGGTGCCGACGTGATGCTCTATGACGGGATGTTCGACGACGCGGAGTATGAGAACTTCGTCGGCTGGGGCCACTCGACGTGGCAGAAGGGCCTGGAACTGGCCAACCGGGCCGAGGTGCGGATTCCAGTGATCGTCCACCACCATCCGGACCGCACCGACCTCGAGCTCGACCGGATCGCCGAGCTCGCCCGTCAGATACACCCCGGCGCGATCATCGGACGTCAGGGCCTCGAACTGACGCTCTGAAGCATCGATTCCAGCATCACAGGGACGGATGAAGCGGGCCGGAACACCCGTTGCGGCCGTTTCACGCCGCGCAGGGCATAGACGCCGACCTCATCGAAGGGAGCCGTCGCGTACTCGATGAAGTCCTCGCTCGCCAGCACCGGGACCTGAAGATCGCGGGTGAGGCCGTTGATCCGGCTGCCGACGTTGACCGCCTCACCGATCACCGTGAAATCGAGCCGCTCGCGGCCGCCGACATTGCCGTAGAACACCGCGCCGACATGCAGCGAGATCCCGACCGAGAGACGCGAGGCACAGGCAGCGCATTCGCGGTCGTGGATGCCCTTCAGGTTCAGAACGGCGGCTTGAGCGGCCTCCAGTGCATTTGCCGCGGCCTGCCGGGCTTCCTGCTCGTTGGAATAGGGGAAGATCGCCAGCACTGCATCGCCGATGAACTTCAACACCTCGCCGCCGCGCTCCTCCACCGCGTCGGTCATGGTCTCGAAGTAGAAGTCGAGCACGTCGACCAGTTCGCGTGGGGTGAAGTCGCCGGAGAGGTCGGTGAAGCCGCGCAGATCGGAGAACCAGATCACCGCCTCGATCTGCTCGCCGTCACCGCGCCGGATGTCGCCTGCCAGCACCCGCGGCGCGGTCGACCGGCCGAGATAGGTGCCGAGCAGCGTCAGCGCCGAGCGGCGCTGGCTGTGCACCTCGAAGACGATCGCGATCGGCTGCAGGATCGATTCGAACAGCGCGATGTCGCCCGCAGTGAAGCCGTTCCTACGCCGCGTGGCCATGGTCAGCGACTTGAAGCTGCCGTCGGTATAGCGCAGCGGGAAGGCGACATAGTCGGTCGCGCCCTCGGCCCTCAGATCGGCCAGGATTCCATACTCCTCGGGTTCGGGTTGCGGCGTCACTGCGACGCGGACTGTGCGGCCGGAGGTGTAGACCTGGTACAGCGGGCTGTTGGTGAACATCTTGTCGGTCACCAGCGACTGCGGGAACTGCCGCCAGGACACGCCCTGCCCCTCGATCCAGAGCGCGCTCTCGGCCCGAATCAGCGGATGCAGGATCGGGATGCCGGTGGTCAGCCGGTAGACCGGCAGGCCGTCGGCCACGAGCCTCTCGCCGAGCCGGCCGATAAAGCCGCCGAGGTCAGGGCTAGAATGGCCCTCCTCCAGTATCCAGTCGCGCAGGTCGCGCTCGCGGGTCCCCGTCGTCATCTCTCTCGTCCTTCGCAACCGGACCATTTGACCGGGCCGGGCCGATCACTTAGGCAACTGCCAGCAGAAACCGCCGACACCCCCGATGCCCAACCTGGTTCTCGTCCACTGGCCCGAACGGCAGTCGCTCGACGACCTCCGCGAGATCTCGCGGCTGATCCGGACCCGTGCGCCGGAGATAGGTGTGATGATCGCCGAGGGCAAGGAACGCGAGCTCCCGATCATGCTCAGGGCAGCCCTGCGTCCGACGATGGTCGTGTCGATGATGCCGCGGAAGCGCTTCAAGGTGCTGCACGGGCGCGTCTATGAGGGACACGACCTGCCGAAGAGCGAGCAGTATCGCCGCTATCGCGCCGCCGGCATCCCGGTTCCCGACTGGGAGGTGATCGGCCCCGACACGACACTCGACCCAAGCCATTGGGGCGACTACGTCATCGTCAAGCCGGACCTTGCCCGCAAGGCCGCCGGAATCGTGATCAAGCGGACCCGCCGGGTGCGCTACCAGCCTCCCGAGAGCTTCGAGGAGGATCATCCCGGCCGGCATTCGCCGATGCTCGCGCAGAAATTCGTCTATACGGGGCGATGGGCCAATCATTTCCGCGTGACGACGCTGTTCGGGCGCACCCTTTTCGCGGTGCGGTGCGAGGCCGACCGCAGTTTCCGGCCGCTGGAATCCCGTGACGCGTTCAAGGGCGCGAACGGTGTGGGCGGCGCCCCAGTGGTCTCCAACAAGAAGAGCTCGCGCTACACGCTGGCCGACAACCCCGATGTGATCGCGCTCGGCGAGCGGGCGCATTCGGCTTTCCCCGAGATCCCGCTGCTGGGCCACGACATCGTGCGCGACGCCGATACGGGTGAACTGTTCCTGCTGGAGAGCAACACGCGCGGAGATGTGTGGCTGCTGTCATCGGGAACCGGCCGCAGCCTGCAGCGCACCAACGGGTTCGATCTCTATGCGCAGTTCGGCGCGCTGGAGATCGCCGCCGAGGCGCTGATCGACAAGGTTCGGGCCGAATTCGGCGGGCATGCGTAGTTTTCGCGATTCCGCCTGAGGCACGGACTCCGTACCCTGTGGGCAGGGAGCCG
>JAEYRQ010000283.1 GCA_023435545.1 Pseudomonadota bacterium
GCGGTGGTGTTCAATCCGGCGGACACCGCCGAGAACCTGAAGAAGCATGGCGGCTTCATCCCCGGCATCCGCCCGGGCGAGCGCACCGCCCAGTACATCGACTACGTCCTGACCCGCATCACCGTGGTGGGCGCGCTCTACCTGGCGCTGGTCTGCCTGCTGCCAGAGTTCCTGGTGTCCTGGTGGAACGTTCCGTTCTACTTTGGCGGCACCTCGTTGCTGATCGTGGTCTCGGTGACGATGGACACGGTGTCGCAGGTGCAGGGACACCTGCTCGCACACCAGTACGAGGGCCTGGTCAAGAAGGCCCGGCTGAGGGGAGGACGGCGCAGATGAGACTGATCTTCCTGGGTCCGCCGGGGGCGGGCAAGGGAACCCAGGCGGCGCGGATCGAGGAGCGCTACGGCATCCGGCAGCTCTCGACCGGAGACATGCTGCGGGCGGCGGTCGCGGCCGGCACGCCCGTCGGGCAGAAGGCCAAGGACATCATGGCGCGGGGCGATCTCGTTCCAGACGACGTGGTGGTCCAGATCATCTCCGACCGGCTGGACGAGCCGGATTGTGCGAAGGGCTTCATACCCGACGGGTTTCCGCGCACGGTGGCGCAGGCCGAAGCCCTCGACGGATTGCTGAAGTCCAAGGGGATCAGGCTCGACGCGGTGGTCGAACTCGAGGTCGACGGCTCGATCCTGATCGAGCGGATCGAGAAGCGGGCCTGCGAGACCGCCGGCGGTCCCAGGGCCGACGACAATGCCGAGGCGCTCAAGAAGCGGCTCGATGTCTACCATGCGCAGACTGCGCCGCTGGTGGCCTACTACCGCGACAAGGGCCTTCTGCGCAGCGTCGACGGTATGGCTTCGATGGACGAGGTGACGGACCAGATCGTCTCAGTGCTGGAGGCGGCCTGAACTGGCACGGAATCTGAATGGAGAGGTTGACTTCCACCCGGACGATGCGATATCCAGCCGCTCTTGTCCGTACGGAGTCGAGCCAACGGGTGCCGCGTGGCCTGAAGGAAGGCCGCGGCGCCCGCGTCGTGCGTTCCTGGTGGTTGCACGGATAGGATCGGAAACCCGGCTCGAGGGCCGGTGCGAGTGGAGCGAATAACGTGGCCCGTATTGCAGGCGTCAACATTCCGACCAACAAGCGCGTCGAGATCGCGCTGCGCTACATTCATGGCATTGGTCCGGCCAAGGCCAGGGAGATCTGCGAGAAGGTCTCGATCCCGCCGGAGCGGCGCGTGAACGAGCTTTCCGATGCCGAGGTGCTGCAGATCCGCGAGACGATCGACCGCGATTACATGGTCGAGGGCGACCTGCGGCGCGACGTCGCGATGAACATCAAGAGGCTGATGGATCTGGGCTGCTATCGCGGCCTGAGGCATCGCCGCGGTCTTCCGGTGCGCGGCCAGCGCACCCACACCAATGCGCGCACCCGCAAGGGTCCCGCGAAGCCGATCGCCGGCAAGAAGAAGTAGGCAGTCGGACATCACCGGTCGGCGGTCGTATTCAATCGGCCGCCGGGTGTGCAAGACCGACTGACTGGTGGAGCCGCTGGCACTACGGCGGCGAGGATATCGAGAGCAAGGACTTCAAATGGCCAGAGACACCACGCGCGTACGCCGCCGCGAGCGCAAGAATATCACCTCGGGCGTCGCGCATGTGAACGCCACCTTCAACAACACGATGATCACGATCACCGATGCCCAGGGCAACGCGATCTCGTGGTCGTCGGCGGGCACGATGGGCTTCAAGGGCTCTCGCAAGTCCACGCCGTTCGCCGCCCAGATGGCGGCCGAGGATGCCGCCAAGAAGGCCGCCGAGCACGGCATGCGCACGCTCGAGGTCGAGGTCCGCGGTCCCGGCTCGGGTCGCGAATCCGCGCTCCGGGCGCTGCAGGCGGCGGGATTCATGATCACCGCGATCCGCGACGTGACGCCGATCCCGCACAACGGATGCCGGCCGCGCAAGCGTCGGCGCGTCTGATCCTTTTTCGCCGGCGGCGGGATCGTCCCGACCGCCGGATGCGCTGCGACGGTCGGCGGAACCGGTCGCGCGACAGGCACTATCCGACGAGGTACGACCGTGATTGAGAAGAACTGGCAAGAGCTGATCAAGCCGTCCAAGCTCGAGGTCGCGCCGGGCAGCGATCCGAAGCGTCTCGCGACACTCGTCGCCGAGCCGCTGGAGCGTGGCTTCGGCACGACCCTCGGGAATGCGCTGAGGCGCGTGCTGCTGTCCTCGCTCCAGGGCGCGGCGGTGACCTCGGTGCAGATCGATGGCGTGCTGCACGAATTCTCCTCGATCCCCGGCGTGCGCGAGGACATCACCGACATCGTCCTCAACATCAAGGAAGTCTCGCTGAGGATGCACGGCGAGGGCCCGAAGCGGATGGTCCTGAAGAAGCAAGGCCCCGGCCAGGTCTTCGCGGGTGACATCCAGACGGTCGGCGACATCGAGGTTCTGAACCCGAAGCTCGCGCTCTGCACGCTCGACGACGGCGCCGAGATCCGCATGGAGTTCACGGTCAACACCGGCAAGGGCTACGTTGCGGCCGACCGCAACCGCCCGGACGATGCGCCGATCGGCCTGATCCCGGTGGACAGCCTCTACAGCCCCGTGCGCCGCGTGTCCTACCGGGTGGAGAACACCCGCGAGGGCCAGATCCTCGACTACGACAAGCTGACCATGGAGGTCGAGACCGACGGCTCGATCAGTCCCGAGGACGCGGTCGCCTATGCGGCGCGCATCCTGCAGGACCAGCTCGAGGTGTTCGTCAACTTCGAGGAGCCGAAGGCGGAGATCATCGAGGAGATGGTCCCCGAGCTCGCCTTCAACCCGGCGCTGCTCAAGAAGGTCGACGAACTGGAGTTGTCGGTCCGTTCGGCGAACTGCCTGAAGAACGACAACATCGTCTATATCGGCGACCTCATCCAGAAGTCCGAGGCGGAGATGCTCCGCACACCGAACTTCGGGCGCAAGTCGCTGAACGAGATCAAGGAAGTGCTCGCCCAGATGGGCCTGCACCTCGGCATGGAAGTACCGAACTGGCCGCCGGAGAATATCGAGGAGCTGGCCAAGCGGTACGAGGACCACTACTGAGCGCCGGCGGCGCCACCGATTCCAGGGAGAGTTCCATGCGTCATGGAAAAGCCGGCCGGAGGCTGAACCGGACCTCGAGCCACCGCAAGGCGATGTTCGCCAACATGGCGGCGTCGCTGATCCGCCACGAGCAGATCGTCACGACGCTGCCGAAGGCGAAGGAGCTGAAGCCGATCGTCGACAAGCTCGTCACGCTCGGCAAGCGCGGCGATCTGCACGCACGCCGCCAGGCGATCAGCCAGATCGGCGATAAGGACGCGGTCTCCAAGCTATTCGAGACGCTTGGCCCCCGCTACAAGGAGCGCAACGGCGGCTACACCCGCGTGCTGAAGGCGGGCTTCCGCTATGGCGACGCGGCGCCGGTCGCGGTGATCGAGCTGGTCGACCGGGACGAGAGCGCCAAGGGCGCCGAGGACCGCGCCCGCCATGAGGCCGAGGCGAGCGCCGAGACCGAGGCAGCGTAACCTTCGCTGGTGTTCTAGTTGTTCGTGTTCAAGGGGCCTCTCGGGGCCCCTTGTTCGTTTGCGGTCGCTGCTGAACGGTTGCCTGCCGGAGCGTGATCGGTAGTCTTGCCTGCAGGGCGGGTCATCGGGACGGCGCGCGGCGCGGTCTAACTGACCAGAGGGAGGAGGCACGGGCCAGCGGTCCGTGCGCACAGCAAGGGTTCAGTCCTATGCGGTCCCACCTTCTGGCACTGGTATTCGGGTTTGCCTCTGCATCCCTCATCACCCTGACTGCCGCCGTGGCTGGAATGTCCGGCCGGGATGCCGTCGCAATGCCGGTGGACAGTCCCGCGGCGATCAACGGCAAGCTTCAGGTCTGCGGCAAGCGTCTGTGCAACAGGTTCGGCAAGCCGATTCAGCTTCGCGGCATCAGCACGCACGGGCTGCAATGGTTCGAGCATTGCGCGACGCCGAAGGCGCTAACCGCGCTCGCCAAAGACTGGCGGGCGGACGTCGTCCGGCTGTCGATGTACGTCCAGGAGGGCGGGTACGAGACCGACCCCGAGCGCTTCACCAGGCTGGTCAATCGCCTGGTGAACCAGGCCACGAGGCGCGGGCTCTACGTCATCATTGACTGGCATATTCTCGATCCGGGGGATCCGTTCGCAAATCTCGCCGGCGCCCGCAGGTTCTTCTCGAGGGTCTCCAGAGCCCACGCCGGGAAGACTAATGTCCTTTACGAGGTTGCCAACGAGCCAAACGGGGATGCCGGCACCTGGGCGCGGATCGCCGACTACCATCGCAAGATCATTCCTGTGATCCGCAAGCACGATCCAGACAGCGTGATCCTGCTCGGTACCCGCGCCTGGTCCTCGCTCGGGGTATCGGCGGGGTCGGATGAGGGGGAGATCCTGCGCGACAGGGTGAAGGCGAGAAACGTGATGTACACGTTCCACTTCTACGCAGCTTCGCACCGCGACACCTATTTCCAGGTGCTGTCGCGCGCGGCGGATCTGCTCCCGATTTTCGTAACCGAGTTCGGCACGCAGGACCATTCGGGCGACGGTGCCAATGACTTCGCGATGGCGAAGCGCTACCTGTCCCTGATGGCACGCAAGAAGATCAGCTGGGCCAACTGGAACTTCTCGGACGACTGGCGTTCCGGGGCGGTGTTGGAGCCCGGCGCATGCGCGGACGGGCAGTTCAGGGGTACGTCGCGGCTCAAGGAAGCCGGTCGCTGGATACGCGCCCGCATCCGCACGCCCGACAGGTTTCCCCGCAATTGAGGCTGGCGCGAGCGAATCGGATGACAGGGCGGCTGCGGCTCCTGTAAACGCGGACCGGTGCGACAGTCCGATCCAGACATCCGCAAACTTTCCGTGCTGCGCGAGGCCTTCGGGTTCGCCGCGTTCCGGCCGGGCCAGGAACCGATCGTCGATGCGCTGATTGCCGGCCGCAACGTGCTGGCGGTGATGCCGACAGGGTCCGGCAAGTCGCTGTGCTACCAGTTGCCGGCGCTGGTGCGCGGCGGCCTGGCGATCGTCGTCTCGCCGCTGATCGCGCTGATGGACGATCAGGTGGCGGCGCTCAAGCTCGCCGGCCAAGCGGCCGAGGTGATCCATTCCGGAAAGATGCGCGAGGAGAATGTCTCCATCTGGCGGCAGGTCGCGCGCGGCGAGGTGGCTCTTCTCTACCTGTCGCCGGAGCGGCTGATGTCGCCGCGCATGCTGGCTGCGCTGGCGAAACTCCCGGTGCGCCTGATCGCGGTCGACGAGGCGCACTGCATTTCGCAATGGGGGCACTCGTTCCGGGCCGAGTACCTGCAGCTGGGAACGCTGCGCGAGGCATTCCCCGGCGTGCCGCTGGCCGCACTCACCGCCACCGCCGACCGTGCCACCCGCGAGGACATCTCGGAGAAGCTGTTCGGCGGCGATGTCGAGACCTTCGTCTCCGGCTTCGACCGGCCCAACATCCGCCTCGCGGTGATGCCGAAATCCAATGCCCCGCGGCAGATCGAGGAGCTTGTGCGCGACCGGCCGGGGGAGAGTGGCATCGTCTACCGGATCTCGCGCAAGAAGGTCGAGGACACCGCCGCGACCCTGTGCAAGATGGGCATCCGGGCGCTGCCGTACCACGCCGGGATGGCTGCCGCCGACAGGGCGGCGAACCAGGAAGCATTCCTGGCCGAGACCGGCGTGGTGATGGTGGCGACCGTCGCCTTCGGGATGGGAATCGACAAGTCCGACGTACGCTACGTGATCCACGGCGACATTCCGGGCAGCCTCGAGGCTTACTACCAGGAGATCGGCCGGGCTGGGCGCGATGGGGCGCCTTCGGATGCGGTGATGCTCTATGGCCTGGAGGACGTGCGCACCCGCCGCCGCTTCATCGACGAGCAGGACTGCGACGACGGCCGCAAGCGCGTCGAGGCGCTTCGGCTCGAGTCCCTGATCGGATTCTGCGAGACGACGTCCTGTCGCAGGCAGGCGCTGCTCGCCTATTTCGGCGAGACCTCCCGTCCGTGCGGGAACTGCGACATCTGCCTGGAGCCGCCGGACCTCGTCGATGCGACGCCAGCCGCCCGGATCGCGATCGAGATCGTCCGCACCACCGGCGAACGATATGGAGCAGCCTATATCGCCGATCTGCTGACGGGCGAGGCGAGCGAGACGTCTGCGGCGCGGGGACATGACCGGCTGCCCCTGTTCGGGGCCGGGGCCGACCGTCGCAAGTCGGAGTGGCGGACGATCCTGCGCCAGCTCGTCGCGGGAGGGTTCCTGCGTGTCGAGCCGGGTGTCTACGGCACGCTGTCGCTGGGCGAGAGGGCGGCCGGGCTGATCGACGGGGGCGAAACGTTCCGGCTGCGGCTCGACCGGTCGAAGCGGCGCGGACGCCGCGAGCGGGGCGGCGGCGCAGCGGAACTGTCGAGCGCCGACGGGGATCTGGTGGCCCGCCTGAAGGCGCTGCGCCGCGACCTCGCCGCCACGCGCAACGTGCCGGCCTATGTGGTCTTCACCGATCGCACGCTGGTGGAGATGGCTGCATCGCGGCCGCGCTCGCTGGAGGTACTCGCCGGCGTGCGCGGTGTGGGGTCCGCCAAGCTGGCCGCGTTTGGTGG
>JAEYRQ010000323.1 GCA_023435545.1 Pseudomonadota bacterium
CCGGCAGGCGTAGAGCGTCGCGTCGTCCACCCCGCCATCGGGCGGCGGCGGGGTGATCACCACGATGCGAGGCACCCTCGCGACCACCGCGGGGATCGCCGTCATCAGCGCGACCGAGGGAAACGCCCCCTTGCCGCGCGGCACGTAGCAGGCGACCGAGGGGATCGGCAACGAGCGCTCGCCCGCCATCACGCCCGGCGCCATCTCCTCCAGCCACATGTCCTCGGGCAACTGCCGCTCGTGGAAGCGGCGGATGCGCTCCGCCGCGAATTCCATCGACTGCTTCAGCTCCGGGACGAGACGGGCTTCCGCCCGGTCGAAATCCTCCGGTGTCGCCGCGATGCGGTCGGCATCGAGGGCGGCCTTGTCGTAGGCCCGGGCGAACTCCGCGAGCGCCTCGTCCCCGCGCATCCTGACCGCCTCGATGATGGGACCGACCTGCGCGAGGATGCCCGACAGGTCCTCTTCGGCCCGCACCAGCAGCCGCGCGCGGGCGTCGGCGTCAATGAGGCTGAGGTCGTGGACGGCGATTGCGGTCATGTCGGAACTCCTGGGAGGGGTATCGAGGCTCTAAGCCAAGTGATGGTGCGGCTCAAGCCGGTCGGTGCCGGCGAGACGGCGGGCGCCTCCGTCCAGGCTCCGAACGATCCTTGCCACGGCATCGTCCAATGCCACGGAGCCGCGGACGTGTTCCGTGCCGTCTTCTCGCGTGACGAGGCCGCTGGCGAGCCCGTCATACATGCCGAGCAGCGCATCCGCGACCTGCGGAGGCACGCCGTCCTGTGCAAGCACCCCCGCGCGAGCCTCGGGCGGAACGAAGATCGTCTCCACCGGGCGTCCGAGGACCCTGCCGAAAGCCGCCGCGACGTCGTTGGCGCTCCAATCCTGCGGACCTCCGAGTTCGACGATCCGCTCGCCGCTGAACCCCTCGGTGAGCAGACGGGCGGCCGTGCGCCCCACATCGATCGTGCTGACCATCGGTATCTTCTGCGACGGCTCGAGAAAGCTCGGTAACACGCCGTCGGCGACCGCTGCCGGCGCAACCTCGCTCCAGGTCTCGACGAAGTAGCCGGGCCGCAGGAAGGTGGTCGACGGCGCCTTGCCGGCGAGATGCCTTTCCAGCGTGTTCAGCATCGCGATGACGCCTGTGCCGGTCGCGTGCTGGGCTCCGATGGAGGACAGGGCCACCAGCCTCGGCAGCCCGGCCTGCCGCACCGCAGCTGAGAGCGCACGACCCACCTCCTCCGCACGCTCGTAGGGATCGCCGCTGACGGGTGGGGGACACAGCACGAATGCTCCCGATGCGTCCCTGAAGGCCGCGGCAAGGCCTGCCGCATCGTCGATGCTGCCGATCGCCACGTCCGCCCCCCGTTCCATCCATTGTTCGGCCTGCTCCGGCCGGCGCAGCACGACGCGGACGGGTTCGTCCAGTTCGATCAGGGCTCGGGCGGTCTCGCCGCCGGCTCGTCCGTTGGCTCCAAGCACCACGTACATTTCTACTCTCCTCTGTTGGACGTTCCGGAGGGTAGCGAGCGGCTTGCCATGCGTCGAATGCATGCATTAGATTTTAAGTATGCGTGAAGCGGATTTGAGAGCGGCGGATCTCAACCTGCTGGTCGTCCTCAATGCGCTGCTGGACGAGCGCAGCGTGACCCGGGCCGCGACGCGGCTCGGCATGAGCCAGCCCGCCGCCAGCCGGGCGCTCGCGCGATTGCGGGCGCTCTTCTCCGATGCGCTCCTGGTGGAGGGCCCGGGCGGATACCTGCTGACCGCGCGCGCGGAGGAAATGCGTCCCCTCCTGCGCACGACGCTCTCGACGGTGGGGGAGCTTCTGGACGGCCGGGCATTCGACCCGCTGCGCTCGGCCGAACCCGTGCGTCTGCTGATGCTCGACCTCGAGGCGGCGGTGCTCGCCCCGCGGCTGCTCGCCCGGCTTGCGGAGCAAGCGCCGGCAGTCGATCTGGAGGTGCTGCCGCCCGGGCCGCGTCCCTTGGAGGCGCTGGAGGCCGACGCTGTCGACGCTCTGATCGGCGTCGTCGACGACGCGCCCGCCGGAATCCGGAGACGCGGGCTCTACGCTGATGACTTCGTGACACTGATGCGGGCGGAGCATCCTCACGCTGGCAGGCAGGTGACGCTGGAGCGCTATCTTGAACTCGATCACGTGGTGGTCAGCATCACCGGAACGGGCCGGGCGTGGGTGGACGAAGTCCTTGAACGCATGGCAAGGCAGCGTCGGGTGAGGGTTCGGGTCCCGAGCTTCTTCGCAGCCGTCGAGATCGCCGCGCGTTCGGATCTGGTCATGACGCTGCCATCCAGTCTGGCCCGAACAGCCGCGGACATGCGGCGCTTCGTGATCGCGCAGCCTCCGCTCGACCTGGGCAGTGTCAACATGAGCCTCGCATGGCATGCGCGGCATCAGGACGCCCCCAGGCACATCTGGCTGCGCAGGACGATCGTTGCGGCGGTCACCGAAATCGACCGCGGCTGATGCCGCTGCCGCAAGGGCAGCGCAACCGGCGCCCCGTTTCACGCCGCCATTTCCGCCGCCCTCAGCGTCTCGACGCGGATGTCCTCGGTGAGCCGCTCCTTCAGTTCGGCGAAGGCCGCGCCGGTCTTCATCCGGTAGTCGCGCGGGTGCGGCAGGGGTACCTCGAGGTCGGCCTTGATGCGGCCGGGCCGGGCGGTCATCACCAGCACGCGGTTGGCCATGAAGATCGCCTCCTCGATGTCGTGGGTGACGAACAGCACCGTTTTGCGGTGCCGTTCCCATACGGACAGCAGCAGTTCCTGCATCAGCGAGCGGGTCTGGTGGTCGAGCGCGCCGAACGGCTCGTCGAGCAGCAGGATCTTGGGGTCGTTGGCCAGCGCGCGGGCGAGCGCCGTGCGCTGCTGCATTCCGCCCGACAGCATGCGCGGGAAATGCTTCGCGAACCCGGTGAGGCCGACCTGCTCCATGTAGTGGGCGGCGATCTCGTCCTGCTCGGACTTCGGCACCCCCTTCTCGCGCAGGCCGAAGCAGATGTTTTGCTTCACCGTCAGCCAGGGAAACAGCGTGTAGGACTGGAACACCATCCCCCGGTCCGCGCCCGGCCGCACGACGCGGACGCCGTCCAGTTCCACATGCCCGGCGGTCGGCCGGTCGAGGCCGGCGACGATCCTGAGCAGCGTCGACTTGCCACAGCCGGACGGCCCCAGGATGGTGATGAAGTCGTTGTCCTCGACCGTCAGGTCCGTCGTGTCGAGCGCCCGCGTCGGCTGGCCGCCGTTGACGCCGGGAAAGGTGCGCTCGACACCGGAAATGGTGAGCTTCGCCATCGTTCAGCGCCCCACATACCAGGGAAACAGCCACAGATTGACCGCGCGGAACGCGAAGTCGGTGATGAGCCCGATCACCCCGATGATGAAAATGCCGAAGATCATCTGGCCGGTGTCGAGGAAGCGCTGGGAGTCCATGATCATGTGGCCGATGCCGGAATTGGCCCCGACCAGTTCCGCGACGATGACGTAGGTCCAGGCCCAGCCGAGGACGAGACGCATGGTCTCGGCGATCTGCGGCGCGGCGTTCGGCAGCATCACCCGCGAGACGATGCCGTTCGAGCCGGCGCCGAGCGTATAGGCCGCTTCCACCAGGTCCCGCCTGGTCTCGCCGATGATGACGGCGACCATCAGCACGATCTGGAACACCGAGCCGATGAAGATAACGAGCAGCTTCTGCGCCTCCCCAACCCCTGCCCACAGGATCAGGAGCGGGATGAAGGCGGAAGCCGGCAGGTAGCGCGCGAACGAGATGAACGGCCCGAAGAACGCCTCGACCGGCTTGAAGGCGCCCATCGCGATGCCGAGCGGCACGCCGATGACGGCCGCCAGCACGAAGCCGCCGACGACGCGGAACACGGTGATGCCGATATCCTCGAGGAACCCGTGTTCGGTGAACAGCCGCACGCCCGCCCGGAAGGTGGTCATCGGGTCGGCCAGGAACAGCGGCTTGATGAACCCGCCGAGCGTCGCGACCGTCCACAGCGCGAGGAACAGGATGAAAAAGCCGATGCCGAGCGCCGTGCGCGTGCGCGGCGCGACCGGCCTCAGCGGCTCGAAGGGGGAGGGGGATTCCATCAATCACTCCAAACGGACGGGCGCGCCGGCTCGCTCGTGTTGCCGGTAAGGTGCAGCTCTCGGCCGCCGCTCCACCGCCGTCATCCCGGCCGCGTGAAACGAGAGCCGGGATCGGGACGCATCGCCGGATGCGCAGTGCCCTCCCGATCCCGGATAGCCGCTCGCACGGCTTCCGGGATGACGGGCAGAGCTTGTGGCAGGTCACAGCGCCCCATTGCCCGCCATGCGGTGAGGGGCTGCAGGCGGATCGGGTCGGGATCGGTCCCGGCTCAGGCGACGAAGCTCGCGTCGGTCATCTTCGAGAGGTCGGGGACCTCGCGGATCACCTTGTTCTCGAGCTGGATGCCGGCGGCGAACTCCATGAACTGCGGCAGCCCGTCTGCGAAATAGGCCTGGTTCTCGGCCTTGTCCTGCCAGTCGATGAAGGAGGCGGACTCCTTGAACTGGTCCCCTGTCAGGTTCACACGCTCGCCCATGATCTTGAACGCCTCGTCCGGCTCAGAGCCGATCATCTCCAGAGCGGCGAAGAAGCCGCCGACGATCTTGCCGATCGCCTCGGACTTCGCCTCGATCTGGTCGGTCGGGAAGGCCAGCGTGTCGACGACGACGGGGTAGTCGGTCGTCGTCGCCAGGATGACGCCCGCGTCGGGATCGTTGCGGATCGTCGACAGATAGGGCTCGTAGGTCGCCGCCGCGTCGAATTGGCCGGCGACGAAGGCGTTGGCCGCGTCCTTGGGCGACAGCGCCGAGATGTTGAGGTCGCCCGGGCTCATGCCGTTCTCCTTCAGCATGGCGCAGAGCATGAAGTAGGGCGTGGTGCCGATCGCGTCGCAGGCGATCGACTTGCCCTTCAGACCGGCGAAGTCGGTGATCTCCTTGCGCACGGCGATGCCGTCGCCACCCTTCGACTTGTCGAGCACCACGACCTGGGTCAGCGGGATCGTCGTCGCCCACAGAATTTGCGTGTCGACGGTGGTCGCCACCCCATCCACGGAACCCGCGGCGAGTGCTGCCAGCCGGTCCTTCTGCGGGATGAAGATGGTCTCGACCTCGACGCCCGCATCGGTGAACAGCCCGGCCTTCTCGGCGAGCGTCAGCGGCGCGAAGCCCGTCCATCCGCTCATGCCGATCTTGACCTTCGGCATCGACTGGGCGCGGACGACGGCCGGCATCGCGAGGATGCCCGCGCCGATCGCCAGGCCCTTCAGTGTCTGTCTGCGTGTAAACATTGCGGTCTCCTGCGTTGTTGCTGTTCCCTGGCTGCACGACCCCCTGCGCCGCCGTTCACCGGCGGTCGCTGCGTTTCCATCCTGGTGTGATGCATGATCCGCGCCGCATCGACGCCGCGCGGCGGCCGGGAGAGATGATCCGGGGCGGCAGCGCGGCGCGCAAGCGCAAAATCGCCCGCTCCGCCGGGTGGCGGAACGGGCGCGGGCAGGCGCGAATTGTGGGGTGGCGCGAGCGGCCCGCGGCCGCGGCGCGTCAGAACCGGGCGAGGACGAACGGCGAGACCAGCATGGCGAACATGCCGAGCGCGATGAGCCTGTCGCCGAAGCGGCGGATGCCGAAGATGGTTGCGCTGCGCATGATGCCGATCCCTCTGGTGCATCGATGATGTTGCAATGCACATATCGTTGCGGGCGCAACCATGCGAGGGCGCAAACTGTCACATCGGGGATTCCCCTGATACGGATCAGACCGGTGGCTTCGATCGCCATCCGCGTCATCCGCCGAGCGAGGGCAGGTTGAGCCCGTGCTCGCGGGCGCAGTCGATGGCGATGTCGTAGCCGGCGTCCGCGTGGCGCATGACGCCCGTGGCCGGATCATTCCACAGCACACGTTCAAGGCGGCGCGCTGCGGCCTCGGTGCCGTCGCAGACGATCACCATCCCGGAATGCTGCGAATAGCCGATGCCGACCCCGCCGCCGTGGTGGATCGACACCCAGGTGGCACCCGATGCGCAGTTGAGCAGGGCGTTGAGCAGCGGCCAGTCGGCGACGGCGTCGGAGC
>JAEYRQ010000327.1 GCA_023435545.1 Pseudomonadota bacterium
ACCTGACGGTCGAGCAGCCCCGCGGAGAGCCGGTGCGTGCAGAAGCGCCTCGGGCGGAACCGGCTCGGGGCGAAGGGCCTCAGCCTTTCGTCACGGCCGAGCCGGCGGAACTGCTGGCAGGCGGTGACAGCGAATCGGAGGACGAGGCTCCCTCCAAGCCGGTCGTGCAGGATCGCGCCGCTGCATCCGGCGCCAACGGCAGCGCGCCGCCCCGCCGCCGGCGCCGGCGCTCATCGGCAGCCGCCTCCGAAGGTGGCGAGGCTGGCGAGACCGCCCGTGCCGCAAATGGAAACGGCGCTGCCGAAGCGGCCGCGGCCGGAGGCGAGATGAGCGAAGCCTGATAGCTCGCGCAGCCGGAATGAGGGGAGTCGCACGTCGACTCCCCGGAAACTGTCCGGCCGCAACAATCAGGCGGCAGTGATCGTGTCGCCAGGCCGAATCGTGCCCTGGCCGGTCACCTCGGCATAGACCCCGAAATCCGAGTGGCCGAAGGCCCCGTCGATCAGCCGGGGTATCTGCATGTCCCTGGCGCCGCTCTCGGGGTCCACGTTCGTGGCGGCGCAGCGCACGATGCGGCTGACCACCTTCACGGTGGCCGACTTGCCGATCCTCAGCGTCTCCCCCACCAGCATGAACTCCTGCCACGGCAGCCAGCCATCGACGTAGAGATTCGCCCGGAAGCGCAGCGGATGCACGGGGCGGCCGGCCACTCGCTCGACCTCGCGCAGGCTCGAGAGACTGGCGATCGAGACGACCTTGGAACTGACATCCGAGAAGCTGTGCCCGTCCGATTTCAGAATCCTCGGGGCACCCCGCAACTCCTCATCCATATAGGCCGCGAAGAATTGCTCGAGCAGCCGGCATCCCAACGGGTCGTCGAGCCGCCCGCCCGCCACCCGCTTGCCATGTCGGAACACTTCGAGGGTGCAAGACGCTTCATCGAAGCGGGTCTCCAGCGCCGCCAGGCGTTCGTTCTTCATCAGCATCAAGAACTTGATCTTCGGCAGATAGGCCGGGTGCTGGCTGTCGAAGCCGCTTGGCCCGTTCTCGATCGCCCAGGCCCGGTCGAAGGGCAGCGTTGCGCCAGGCGTGAGCCCAACGGATTCGAGACGATCCGGCGACAGACCTTTCACTGGGTAGCGGTAGATTGATTCGAGCTTGGCTGTCGGCATCGGCCTCGTCCGCTGATTTTATGCATTGGGGTGACAAGACCCCTTTTGTGGCAGATTGGCAACACCCATATGGGAGGTGCGAGCGGCCGCCGAGGCTCGTCTCGCCATTTCGAGCGGGTGGCCTTCCGGTGCCTGAGGGGCCGTTCGGCTGTGCCGGGAAAGAGGGAAGACAATGAATTTCGAGACCTATACGGAACGGGCGCGCGGCTTCGTCCAGGCGGCACAGTCGCTGGCGCTGCGCGAGGGCAACCAGCAGTTCACGCCCGAACATCTCCTCAAGGTGCTTCTGGACGATCCGGAGGGGCTGGCGGCCGGTCTGATGACCAAGGCCGGCGGCCGCCCGCAGGACGCGCTGCAGCGCGTTGAACTCGTGCTCGGCAAGCTTCCGAAGGTCGAGGGCGGCGGCGCCGGGCAGCTTTACCTTGCCCCGCAGACCGCGCGGGTGTTCAACACGGCCGAAGAGGCCGCCAAGAAGGCCGGCGACAACTTCGTCACCACGGAGCGCCTGTTGCTGGCGCTGGCGATGGAGAAGAGCTGCGAATCCTCGCGCATCCTCGCCGATGCCGGCGTAACGCCGACCAGCCTCAATGCCGCGATCAACGATCTGCGCAAGGGCCGCACGGCGGACTCGGCGTCGGCCGAGAACGCCTATGACGCGCTGAAGCGTTATGCCCGCGACCTCACCGAGGCTGCCCGCGAGGGCAAGCTCGATCCGGTGATCGGGCGCGACGACGAGATCCGCAGGACAATCCAGGTCCTCTCGCGGCGCACCAAGAACAACCCCGTTCTTATCGGCGAACCCGGTGTCGGCAAGACCGCGATCGTGGAAGGGCTGGCGCTCAGGATCGTCAACGGCGACGTTCCGGAGAGCCTGAAGGACAAGCGGCTGCTCGCCCTCGACATGGGCGCGCTGATCGCCGGTGCGAAGTATCGCGGCGAGTTCGAGGAGCGGCTGAAGTCCGTCCTGCAGGAGGTGACCTCCGCCGAGGGCGAGATCATCCTGTTCATCGACGAAATGCACACGCTGGTCGGCGCCGGCAAGGCCGACGGCGCGATGGATGCCTCCAATCTCCTGAAGCCGGCGCTCGCCCGCGGCGAGTTGCACTGTGTCGGCGCGACGACGCTCGACGAGTACCGAAAGCATGTGGAGAAGGACGCAGCGCTCGCTCGCCGCTTCCAGCCGGTGTTCGTTTCGGAGCCGACCGTCGAGGACACGGTGTCGATCCTGCGCGGGCTCAAGGAGCGCTACGAGCAGCACCACAAGGTGCGCATCGCAGATTCCGCCCTGGTTGCGGCCTCGACGCTGTCGAACCGCTACATCACCGACCGCTTCCTGCCTGATAAGGCGATCGACCTCGTCGACGAGGCCGCCTCACGCTTGAGGATGCAGGTCGATTCGAAGCCAGAGGAGCTCGACGAGCACGATCGGCGCATCGTCCAGCTCAAGATCGAGCGCGAGGCGCTGAAGAAGCAAACCGACCGCGCCTCGCAGGACCGGCTCGGCAAGCTGGAGAAGGATCTCGCCGATCTGGAGGAGAAGGCTGCTGCCCTCGATGCCCGCTGGAAGGCCGAGAAGGACAAGCTCGGCGAGGCGGCGCGCCTGAAGGAGGAACTGGAGAAGTCCCGCAACGAGCTCGCCAACGCTCAGCGGCGCGGCGAATTCCAGCGCGCCGGCGAGCTTGCCTACGGCATCATCCCCGACCTCGAGCGCAAGCTGGTCGAGGTCGAGGCCGAGGAGAAGGGAGGCATGGTGCAGGAGACCGTGACGCCCGACCACGTGGCACAGGTCGTCTCGCGCTGGACCGGCATTCCAGTCGACAAGATGCTCGAAGGCGAGCGCGAGAAGCTCTTGCGCATGGAGGAGGCGCTCGGCAGGCGCGTCATCGGCCAGAAGGAGGCCGTCGAGGCGGTCTCGACGGCGGTGCGGCGCGCGCGCGCCGGCCTGCAGGATCCGAACCGGCCGATCGGCTCGTTCATGTTCCTCGGCCCCACGGGCGTCGGCAAGACCGAACTGACCAAGGCGCTTGCCCAGTTCCTGTTCGACGACGAGACGGCGATGGTCCGCATGGACATGTCCGAATACATGGAGAAGCACTCCGTGGCCCGGCTGATCGGCGCGCCGCCCGGCTATGTCGGCTACGAGGAGGGCGGGGCTCTGACCGAAGCGGTCCGGCGCAGGCCTTATCAGGTCGTGCTGTTCGACGAGATCGAGAAGGCGCACCCCGACGTGTTCAACGTCCTCCTGCAGGTGCTCGACGACGGGCGCCTGACCGACGGGCAGGGCCGCACCGTGGATTTCCGCAACACGCTGATCGTGATGACGTCGAATCTCGGCGCGGAGTTCCTCGCCAGCCAGCCGGAGGGTCAGGATTCGGACGCCGTGCGCGACGAGGTGATGGCCGTGGTCAGGGCGAGCTTCCGCCCCGAGTTCCTCAACCGCCTCGACGAGATCGTACTGTTCCACCGGCTGCAGCGCTCGCAGATGGCGGCGATCGTCGACATCCAGATGCAGCGGCTGCGCAAGCTGCTGGCCGAGCGCAAGATCGAGCTGGACCTCGATGAGAGCGCCCGCGCCTGGCTGGCGGAGAAGGGCTACGACCCCGCCTACGGCGCCCGGCCGCTGAAGCGGGTGATCCAGAAGTCCGTGCAGGATCCGCTCGCCGAGAAGATCCTGTCGGGCGAGATCGTCGACGGCGAGAGGGTGCGGGTCCGGGTGGCCGAGGGCGAACTCGTGTTCGAGCCGGCGTCGGCGGAGAAGGCCGCCTGACAGCTCCAACCTGCTGTGAACAAGGCGCCTGTGGCAACACGGGCGCCTTTTTCCGTCGATCGGGCTAGCGC
>JAEYRQ010000333.1 GCA_023435545.1 Pseudomonadota bacterium
AGCCTGCACTGGACGCGCCCGAAGAAGCGCAACGACCAGGACAAGTCGCAGGACTGATCAATGTCCCGAGACCGCATCCCGGGCGCCATCCGGCGGCACGGCATCGGCCGCCGTGTCGCCGTCCTTCTCCTTTCCGGCCTGTCGCTTTTCGCGCACGTTGCTGTTGTGCCAGCGCAGGAACCGATCGTGGCGCCGTCGGAGGCCGACCAGCCATTCGTCACCCACATTGCGGAAGCGTCGCGACGTTTCCGCATCCCGGAGCACTGGATACGCGCCGTCCTTGACGCCGAAAGCGGGCACGACGACCGCGCCGTGTCGCCGGCCGGCGCGATAGGACTCATGCAGGTTATGCCCGCCACATGGGCCGATTTGCGCGCCCGCCATCGGCTTGGCGATGATCCGTTCGATCCCCGCGACAACGTCCTTGCCGGCACCGCATATCTGCGCGAGATGCTCGATCGCTACGGCAATGTCAGCGGCATGCTCGCCGCGTACAATGCGGGGCCGGCACGCTATGACGAGTATCTCGCCACCGGTCGCCCGCTGCCGACCGAGACGCGCGACTTCGTCGCAATGCTCGCGCCGCTCCTCGGCGGCAAGCCGCTCGCGGGCGGCCCAGCGGCGGCTCCACAGCCGACCGATTGGCGCGAGGCGCCGCTCTTCGTCGTGCCGGCCGGCGACGGTTACGCTGCGCATTCATTGCGGCCGGACGGCAATGTCGAGGCTGAAGCAGCGACCGATCCCGCAGAGGTCGGCGACGCCACAGCGCCGCAATCGGACGGGATCTTCGTCGCTCGTTTAGAAGCGGGAGCGACGCAATGACGGCACTTGCTCCTCATCGCGTCACAGCGAACCGCAGCGTCGCATGGGGGGCATGCAGGCAGGAGCCCGCAGCGACAACCGGAGGATGGCGAGATAAAATCGGGCGATGTGCGCCCCGGTCGGTTGGTGTCTTGTCAATGGGTTACGAGCGGTCCGCGCGATGTGCAGCCTTTTGGCCCACATCGCGCTTTGCTCGCACTCCTTGTGATGTCAGCGCCTTGCTGCGATGTGCGGGTTCGCTGCCATGAGCGACGATCGCGAATTCCGCATCCGGCCTAATCGCATCCGCTCGAGCAAGGCGCAGCGCGCGCGGCCCTTCATCGCCCAGGCGCTCGCCGCGGCCCAACGCGCCGGCGGCCGGCTCTCCTATTCGGGGACGATCAGCCCCGGCAATCGCTCGCGCTTCGGACGCGGCAAGCGCGCCACCGTGCAGGCCAACCGCCTGCTCACCGGCCGCTCACGCTTCACGGTGAACAAGACGCGCGTTGTGCGCCACTCCCGGCGCTCGGCGCCGATGGGTGCTCATCTCAGCTATCTGCGCCGGGAGGGCGTGACCCGGGACGGGGAGAAGGCGCGGCTGTTCGGCCCCGACAGCGACGATCTGGATGCGAAGGAGTTCGCCGAGCGCTGCGAAGACGATCGGCATCATTTCCGCTTCATCGTCTCGCCCGAGGACGCGGTGGAGATGGCCGACCTCAAGGCGTTCACCCGGGAGTTGATGGATCAGTTGGAAAAGGACCTCGGCACCAGGCTCGACTGGGTCGCCATCGATCATTGGAATACCGACAACCCGCACGTCCATGTCATCCTGCGCGGGCGGACGGATGACGGCCAGGACCTCGTCATCTCGCGGGACTACATCTCGGAGGGGATGCGCGCGCGGGCGCAGGACCTGGTCACCATGGAGCTCGGCCCGCGTACCGATCAGGAGATCCGCCGCAACCTCGAACGCCAGGTCGAGGCCGAGCGCTTGACCAATCTCGACCGGCAGCTCATGCGCGACGCCCACAAGAGCGGCATCGTCGACATGGCGCCACCCGGCAATCGTCAGCCCGACGAGTTCCACGCGCTCAAGGTCGGCCGCCTGCACACGCTCGAATCCCTCGGCCTCGCCCATCAGATCGGTCAGGCACAGTGGCACATCAGCGAGGAGGCCGAGCCGACTCTGCGCGCGCTCGGCGAACGCGGCGACATCATCAATCGCATACACCGGGTGCTGACCGAGCGCGGCATCGAACGCGGCGCGTCGAGCTTCGTGCTGGCGGGCGAGAGTATCGACGATCCCGTCATCGGACGCCTCGTCGATCGCGGCCTCGACGACGAGTTGAAGGGAACGGCGTATGTTGTCATCGACGGCGTCGACGGCCGCACCCATCACATCAAGCTGCCCGACCTCGAAGCCGCCGGCGACAGCGCGCCGGGCTCGATCGTCGAGTTGCGCAAGTTCGACGACGCGCAAGGCCGGCGCCGGGTTGCGATCGCCGTACGCTCCGACCTGCCGATCGACGGGCAGATCACCGCGAACGGCGCCACCTGGCTCGACCGTCAGGCCTTGGCCCGAGAGCCGATCGCGCTCGGCGAAGGCGGATTCGGGCGCGAAGTCCGCGACGCTATTGACCGCCGCGCCGAGCACCTGACCCAGGAAGGCCTCGCCCAGCGACAGGGAGGCAGGGTGATCTTCGCGCGACAGCTGCTCGACACCCTGCGCACCCGCGAAGTCGAGGCCCTTGGCGACAGGCTCGCCGCGGAGCTCGGCCGCCCGTTCAACAAGTCCGCGACAGGCGACTACGTTGCCGGTACGTACCGGCAACGCTTCACGTTGGCGACGGGCCGCTTCGCCATGATCGACGACGGCCTCGGCTTCCAGCTCGTGCCGTGGACGCCATCTCTGGAGAGGAAGCTCGGCCAGCATGTCTCCGGCATCGCGCGCAATGATGCTGGCGTCGATTGGAGTTTTGGCCGGAAGAGGAGCCTCGGGCTGTAGTCCTCCCGCCGGCCCGAAGCACTCCCGCGGTCCCGAACCACGCGCGGCAAGCTCATGGCCCGTCGCGGATTTGCCCGCTACCCTGCTCGGATTAGCCAGTCACGGTTTCGGAGAGAACTGATGGACGAAATTCGACGGTTGGAGCCAGCCGATCTTCTCCCTGGCGACATTCTCCTCTACCGACCGAAGAGGCCAGACAGAACTGGTCAGCTCATTACGAGTGTGACGGGAAGTCCGTACACCCATGCTGCGATCTACCTTGGCGGCAATCTAATCGCTGAAGCGTTGACCCCGACTGGCGTCGCGAAATCCCGGCTTGATGACTCACTGGAGGGCAGTCTCTGCGTCGGCGTGCTCAGGACCCAAATGGGATTCGGCGCGGATCGGCGGACAAAGCTACTTGATTTCGTCGACGCCGTCGTCGCTCAAGGACTTCCCTTCCACCGCAGCGGCTTGATTCACTTCCAAGACAACAGCCGAGCATTCTTTGACCAACAGCTTGAGATCATTGCCCAGAACTACGGCAAATCCGCAACGCCGAAAGAGCTCGCCGCAAAGGCCTACTTCTGCTCGGGCTTCGTGACTGCCTGCTACGAGGCCGTAGGTATCATCGACGATACCGCCCAAGTGGCCTATCCACCGGAGTTCTTCTCGCCCGCGCATCTCTATGAACACAACACGTTTGGGTGGTTGTTAGGGTATCTCCTCCCGGATGCCGACGATACGTCGGATCCCTCCGATGATCCGCTGAGATTTGCTACGAACTGGAATGACCTTCTCGACATAAAATGGTGGCAGCCCTGACGGCCGGTATGTCGAGTTTCTCGCTCGGCTAGAGGGAGGGAGCATCAAGCTAGGCACAAGTGGAATTGTGAAAAACTGACTTCCGCGCGGTGGATAGTGT
>JAEYRQ010000365.1 GCA_023435545.1 Pseudomonadota bacterium
TTGCATGGTCGGCCCGTCTGGCTGGCCCGTTTGGTCGGACGTCCTGACGGTCGCAATCGAACGGTGCCCGGGAGCGGGCGCCGATGACGCGGAACGAAGGGACACCACGCGATGTTCGAGAGCCTGCAGGAGCGTCTCTCCGGCATTCTCGACAGCCTGACGCGGCGCGGCGCGCTGTCGGACGCCGACGTGCAGGCGGCGCTGCGCGAGGTGCGGCGCGCCCTGCTGGAGGCCGACGTCGCGCTGGAGGTGGTGCGCGGCTTCGTCGACAAGGTGCGCGAGCGCGCGGTGGGCGCCGAGGTGGTGAAGTCCGTCACCCCCGGCCAGATGGTCGTCAAGATCGTCCACGACGTGCTGGTCGAGACGCTGGGCTCCGACGCCCAGGTGATCGACCTGAACGCCCCGCCCCCGGTCGCGATCATGATGGTCGGCCTGCAGGGCGCGGGCAAGACGACGACGACGGCGAAGATCGCCAAGCGGCTCGCCGAGCGCTCGAAGCGCAAGGTGCTGATGGCCTCGCTCGACACGCGCCGCCCGGCCGCGCAGGAGCAGTTGAAGATCCTCGGCGAGCAGGTCTCGGTCGACACGCTGCCGATTGTCTTCGGCCAGACGCCGGTGCAGATCGCCCATCGCGCCATGCAGGCCGCCCGGCTCGGCGGCTACGATGTGGTGATGCTGGACACCGCCGGCCGCCAGTTCGTCGACGAGGCGCTGATGGCGGAGATGGCCGAGATCGAGGCGGCCGCCAGCCCGCACGAGGTGCTGCTCGTCGCCGACGCGCTGACCGGCCAGGACGCGGTGAACCTCGCGCGCGCCTTCGACGAGCGGCTGTCGCTCACCGGCATCGTGCTGACGCGGCTGGATGGCGACGGCCGCGGCGGCGCGGCGCTGTCGATGCGGGCGGTCACCGGCAAGCCGATCAAGCTCGCCGGCACCGGCGAGAAGCTCGACCAGCTCGAGGAATTCCATCCCGAGCGCATCGCCGGCCGCATCCTCGGCATGGGCGATATCGTCAGCCTCGTCGAGAAGGCGGCGGAATCGATCGACGCCGAGAAGGCGAAGGCGATCGCCGAGAAGATGCGCAAGGGCGCCTTCGATCTCGACGATCTGGCCGAGCAGCTGAAGCAGATGCAGAAGATCGGCGGCATGCAGGGCGTGCTCGGCATGATCCCCGGCATCGGCAAGATGAAGAAGCAGCTCGATTCGGCCAATCTCGACGACCGCATCCTCAAGCGCCAGGCGGCGATCATCTCCTCGATGACCCGCGAGGAACGGCGCAAGCCGGACATCCTCAAGGCGAGCCGCAAGAAGCGCATCGCGGCCGGCTCCGGCACCCGCGTCGAGGAGGTCAACCGCCTGCTCAAGATGCACCGCCAGATGGCCGACATGATGAAGGCCATGGGCAAGGGCAAGGGAGGCCTCGGCAAGCTGTTCGGGATGGGTGGTGGCGGCCAGATGCCCTCGCCCGAGGATCTGGCGGCGCTGTCGGGCGGAGGTGCGCCCGGCGAGATGCCGAAGCTGCCGGGCGGTCTGCCCGGAGGCCTGCCAGGTTTGGGCGGTCTTCCCCCCGGCCTCGGCCGCCCCGGCGGCCTGCCGGGACTGCCCGGCTTCCCCAAGGGGCCGACCAAGAAGTGACATCCCGGCCAGATGCCGGGACGCTAATTCGAGACACTGGACGAGAAAAGGAACGGACTACATGGCACTGAAGATCAGACTGGCCCGTGGCGGCGCCAAGAAGCGGCCCTTCTACCGCATCGTCGTGGCGGATGCCCGCGCGCCGCGCGACGGCCGCTTCATCGACCGGATCGGCACCTTCAATCCGCTGCTGGCCCGCGACCATGCCGAGCGGGTCAAGCTCGACGTCGAGAAGGCCAAGGAATGGCTCGCCAAGGGTGCCCAGCCGACCGACCGGGTGCTGCGGTTCCTCGATGCCGCCGGCGTCGCGACGCGTCCGGCCCGCAACAACCCGACCAAGGGCCTGCCGGGCAAGAAGGCGCAGGAGCGCATCGAGGCCAGGCGCATGGCCGAGGAAGAGGCCAAGGCCGCCGCTGCCGCCCCGGCCGAAGCACCGGCGGAGGAACCCGCGGCCGGCGGACGCCCCTCCCGGGCGATCGGCCATCCGCGGGCTGAACGGCGCTGGCGGACCCGGACCCCCGTGTCTGCGGCGGCGGCGTCGGCGCCCCGCACGGGGTGCGCGGCGAGGTCCGGGTGTCGAGCCACACGGCGAACCCGCTCGATCTCGGCGCCTACGGGCCGCTCGAGACCGAAGACGGCCGGCGGCTGAAGCTACGCAAGGTCCGGGCCGGAAAGAATGTGGTGATCGCCAGCTTCGAGGGGATCACTGACCGCGACCAGGCCGAGGCACTGAAGAACCGGCGGCTCTATGTGGCCCGCGGCAGGCTACCGGAGCCGGACGAGGACGAGTTCTACCACGCCGACCTGATCGGCCTTCGGGCGGAGACGGCGGACGGCGCCACGATCGGCACGGTGCTCGCGGTGCAGGACTTCGGCGGCGGCGACCTGATCGAGGTGAAGTTCGCCGGGTCGAGCCGCACCGCCTACCTGCCGTTCACGCGGGCGGTGGTGCCGGTGGTGGACGTGAAGGGCGGACGGCTGGTGGTCGATCCGCCAGACGGACTGCTCGACGAAGGTAAGGAACGGGACGAAACCGAATGAGCGGCTGGCATGCCACCGTGCTGACGATCTACCCGGGGATGTTCCCTGGGCTGCTCGGCCATGCGCTCGCCGGCCGCGCGCTCCAGGCCGGTCGCTGGATGCTCGACGTGCTCGACATCCGAGACTTCGCCACCGACCGTCACCGCAGCGTCGACGACACGCCGGCCGGCGGCGGGCCGGGCATGGTGATGAAGCCGGATGTCGTCGCCGCCTCGATCGACCGGGCGGTGGCCGGCGGCGCGGATCGGCCGAAGATCCTGCTCACCCCGCGCGGACGTCCGCTGACCCAGGCCCGCGTCCGCGAGCTCGCCGATGGTCCGGGCGTGGTGCTGGTCTGCGGCCGCTTCGAGGGCGTCGACGAGCGGGTCGTCGAGGCGCGCGGCCTCGAGGAGGTTTCGATCGGCGACTTCGTGCTGTCGGGCGGCGAGGTGGCGGCGTTCGTGTTGCTCGATGCCTGCGTCCGGCTGCTTCCCGGCGTCATGGGTGCCGGCGAGTCGGCCGGCGAGGAGAGCTTCGAGGACGGACTGCTGGAATACCCGCACTACACCCGGCCGCAGGTCTGGGAAGGACGGCCGATCCCCGACGTGCTGATCTCCGGCGACCACGGCCGCATCGCCCGCTGGCGGCGCGCCGAGGCCGAGCGCGTCACCCGCGAGCGGCGCCCCGACCTGTGGGCCGCGCGGGAAGGCGCCCGTATCGACAATTCGCAAGGTTTCAAGTAGACGCAAGGCAACCCGAGCGCAGATGGCACCAACAGGCTGGCCCGACCGCGCGCAGATTTCGAAGGACGAACTGAAATGAACATCCTCCAGCAGATCGAGAAAGAGCAGGCCGACCGCCTGGCCGCCAGCCGCGCCGTACCGGAATTCCGTCCAGGCGACACGCTGCGCGTCAACGTGCGCATCGTCGAGGGCGAGCGCACCCGCGTCCAGGCCTATGAGGGCGTCTGCATCGCCCGCGGCGGCCAGGGCATCAACGAGAGCTTCACCGTCCGCAAGATCTCCTATGGCGAGGGCGTCGAGCGCGTCTTCCCGATCTATTCGCCCAACATCGAGTCGATCGAGGTGAAACGCCACGGCAAGGTGCGCCGCGCGAAGCTCTATTACCTGCGCGAGCGCCGCGGCAAGTCGGCCCGCATCGCCGAGCGCGTCGATCACCGCGCCGGCGCCAGGGGCGCGGCGAAGCAGGCCGCACCGGCGGCTCCTGCCGAGCTCAAGGCGATCTTCACCAGGCCGGCGGGCGAGCCGGACGACCTGACCCGCATCAACGGCGTCGGCGAGGTGCTGATCGAGAAGCTGAACAAGCTCGGCATCACCAAGTTCGAGCAGATCGCCAACTTCTCCGACGAGGACATCGCCAAGGTCGACGAGGTGCTGGACTTCAAGGGCCGCATCGAGCGCGAGGACTGGATCGGCCAGGCGCGCACGCTGGTCGCCGAGGCGACCCAGGACGAGATTCCGGCCGAGCCCGAGGCGGAAGCCGCTGAGGCGCCTGCTGCCGAGGCCACCGCCGAGGACAAGAAGGACTGATCGTCCTTCCGGTATCCTGACCGACGTCGCGGGCGGCCATGGTGCCGCCCGTTTCATGCCAGCGGCTCCACCACGACCGGAAGGCGCCATGCCCCCCGCCGATCTGCCCGACCCGGCGATCGAGGACTATCGCCCGGCCGCACCCGGCGCGCTGCCGACCGGATCGGGGCTCGTGCTGCTGGGGCTGGCGATCGCGCTGATCGCGTTCAACCTGCGGCCGGCGCTGACCAGCCCAGGTCCGCTGCTCTCGCAGATCATGGCCGCCTACGGCATCGAGACGACGCTCGCCGGCGCGCTGACCATGGTTCCGCTGCTCTGCCTCGGCATCTTCGGCGCGATCGCGGCAAGGCTGGCGCGGCGCTTTGGCCCGGAGCGGGTGATCTTCGTCACCCTCCTGGTACTCGCGGCCGGGACTGCGCTCAGGGGAGCCGGTCCTTTCGTTTGGCTCGTCGTCGGCACGACGCTCGCAGGTCTCGGCATCGGCGTCGTGCAGGTGCTGCTGCCGGCGATCGTCAAGCGCGACTTCCCGACCCGCACCGGCATGATGACCGGCATCTACACCATGATGCTGTGCCTCGGCGCGGCGGCGGGCGCGGCCTTCGCCATCCCGTTGCAGGATACGCTGGGAAGCTGGCAGCTCTCGCTCGGTGCCTGGGCGCTCCCGGCGCTGCTGGCCGCACTGGTCTGGCTACCTCAGGCCCTGGCGCGCCAATCACCGCCGCCACCCCCTGTCAGACCCGGACGGCTGTGGCGCGATCCGCTGGCGTGGCAGGTGACGGCCTTCATGGGGCTCCAATCCTGCTTCGCCTACATCACCATCGCCCTGCTGCCGCTGATCCTGGAGGAAGGCGGCATGGCGCCGGCGCGCGCCGGCTACATTTCCGCCGCCTCGATCGGCACCCAGATCGTCTCCGCGCTGTTCGTCCCCTCGATCGCAGCGCGCCTTACCGACCAGCGGGCGGTCGTCGTCGTCTCCGTCGGCCTCGCGGTGGCGGGCGATCTCGGCCTGCTCTATGCGCCGCACGTCCTCGCCCTGCCCTTCGCGGTGGTCAACGGCCTCGGGCTCGGCGCCGCGCTGGGGGTGGCATTGATGCTGATCGTGCTCAGATCGCCGGACGGCCATGTCGCCGCCGAGTTGTCGGGGATGGCGCAGAGCGTCGGCTACGTCATCGCCGCCTTCGGCCCGTTCGGCGCCGGCTTGCTCCGCCAGGCGAGTGGCGGCTGGACCGCGCCCACGCTGTTCTTCCTGGCGATCTGTGCTCTGGCGATGGCGGCCGGCTGGGGCGCGGGACGCAATCGGCACGTTCTCTCCACCTCATGAACGCCCGGGACGCATTGCCCTTTGCCCGGACTGCACATATCTTGGCCGGCATGCAGCATCGCCCCCGCCCCTTACGGCAGCCTGCCGACAGCGCACGCGCACGCGCGGGGCTGGTACCCGGCTGTCCGGGCGCCGCGCCGCTGCACGATCATGCGCTGCTGCCGTGGCGCTTCCACCCGGCGATGCGCGCATCCGACAGCATGCTTCAGCGGGTCTGAGCGGGACCGCGATCCGCTCGTCCGGCCGATTGCGCGGCCAGTGGGGCCGCGACGCGCCTATTCCACCAATGATATCCCCCGACGGACAGACGCCATGAGCAAGCCGAGAACAATCTACGACAAGATCTGGGACGACCATGTGGTCGAGGAGGCCGAGGATGGCACCTGCATCCTCTACATCGACCGCCATCTGATCCACGAGGTGACGAGCCCGCAGGCGTTCGAGGGCCTGCGCGTCAATGGCCGCAAGGTCCGCGCGCCTCAGAAGACGCTCGCCGTCGTCGACCACAACGTGCCGACCACCGACCGCAGCCACGGCATCGACGATCCGGAATCCGCCCTGCAGGTCGAGACGCTGGCGGTGAACTCCCGCGACTTTGGCATCGACTATTTCAACGAACGAGACATCCGCCAGGGCATCGTCCATGTGATCGGTCCGGAGCAGGGCTTCACCCTGCCGGGCACGACGATCGTCTGCGGCGATTCCCACACCTCCACCCACGGCGCGTTCGGCGCACTCGCCCACGGCATCGGCACCTCGGAGGTGGAGCACGTGCTCGCCACCCAGACGCTGATCCAGAGGAAGGCCAAGAACATGCAGGTCGTCGTCGACGGGAAGCTCCCCGACGGCGTCACCCCGAAGGACGTGATCCTGGCGATCATCGGCGAGATCGGCACCGCCGGTGGAACCGGCCACGTCATCGAGTACGCGGGCGAGGTGTTCCGCGACATGTCGATCGAAGGCCGGATGACGGTCTGCAACATGTCGATCGAGGGCGGCGCCCGCGCAGGCCTCGTCGCCCCCGACGAGAAGACCTACGCCTATATCGAGGGCAGGCCGCGCGCGCCGAAGGGCAAGGCCTGGGACATGGCCCGCGCCTACTGGGAGAGCCTGCCGAGCGACGAGGGCGCACATTTCGACAGCGTGATCCGGCTCGATGGCGGCAACCTGCCGCCACTGGTGACCTGGGGCACCAGCCCCGAGGACGTGATCTCCGTCACCGGCGTCGTTCCCGATCCGGACCGGATCGCCGACGAGAACCGGCGCACCGCCAAGCACCGGGCGCTGAAGTACATGGGTCTGACGCCGGGGACGAAGATCACCGACATCCGCCCGCAGCGCGTCTTCATCGGCTCCTGCACCAACTCGCGGATCGAGGACCTGCGCGCGGCGGCTGCGATCGTCGAGGGCCACAAGGTCCACCCGGACGTGGTCGCCTGGGTGGTTCCGGGCTCCGGCCTGGTCAAGCAGCAGGCGGAATCCGAAGGGCTTGATGCGATCTTCAAGGCGGCCGGCTTCGACTGGCGCGAGCCCGGCTGCTCGATGTGCCTGGCGATGAACGCCGACAAGCTGGCGCCTGAGGAACGCTGCGCCTCGACCTCGAACCGCAATTTCGAGGGCCGGCAAGGCTTCAAGGGCCGTACCCACCTTGTCTCGCCGCAGATGGCCGCAGCAGCCGCAGTCGCCGGCCGCTTCGTCGACGTGCGGGAGTGGCGCTCGGCGGTGTAGGTTGCATACGCCGGCGTCATCCCGGCCTTGAGCCGGGATCGGGGCGCGTACCGGTTGCCGCTCTGCCCTGTTTATCCCGGATAGCGGCTCACGCCGCTTCCGGATCACGCGAGGGTAGGGCGTGGCGCGGCGGCGGGCGTCAGACCTCCTGCGCCGCCAGCGCCTTCGGCTCCGATGCCACCGCGGCCGGAGGCGCGCCGATCGGCAGACGGGCGAAGACGTCGTCGTTGAAGCTGTCCGCCCAGTCGGTCACCTGGCCGAAACTGGCGCCCTGGACGCGCCCCTCGAAATCGCGGGCGCGGGACACCGCCTCGCGGAGCGCCTCGACCACCGAGGCGACCGAGTGGTCGGCGGCGATCAGGTTGCGGCTGATCGCGCTCATCGTCTCGGCCGGCCGGTTGTCGAAGCCGGTCGTCACCGTGCACAGGCCGGCCGCCGCCATCTCGAACGGCGGGACGCTGGGATGCGGCGCCAGCATCAGGCACACCCCGACATCGTACTCGCCGAGCTTGCGGGCGTAGGAGTCGATGTCCATCCGCGGCAGCATCTCCAGCTCATGCCCGCGGGACAGCTGATAGCTGCCGTCGAGCGCCAGCGTGCCGATGCCGTGGAACGACCACTCCTCGCCGTCGAACACGCCCTCCTCGATCGCCTGGTTGAGCGCCATGACGACGATTTCGAACAGGTTCCGGCCGGCATGCGCCTCGGGCCGGGTATAGGCGAGCAGGCGCCGCTTCTGCCGCGCGGCCATCTCGTCCTCGCTCGGCGTCCGCACCGCGCACAGCGCGTGGGAGAAGGCGATCGACTTCCGTTCGCCGTCCTCCTCGCCGTTCCCGAACACCCCGAGCCGGTGCTTGCGGAAGTAGTCCTGCAGCAGACTCGAGTTGAAGATCGCGAAATGCGGCAGCGAATAGGTGTCCTTGATCAGGAAGAAGATGCTGTCGTGCGGATGGAAGATCGCCTCGTACTCCTGGATGAAGTACATGAACGGCCGGCCGAGCCGCTGTCCGAAGCCGTGCGCGATCCGCGCCGTGTCCCAGGAATAGGCGATCAGCCTGTCCTCGGGATTGAACGCTATCGGCCGCGCCGGGTCGGTGCGCAGATAGATCTCGCAGCGCTCCAGCACCGAGGTCATGAACGCGTCGCCGGCGAACGAGTCCAGGAGCTTGTCGCGCGAGGCGATGGACGGCTCGGCCACGATCAGCCGCACGGGGTAGCCGCGCTTCAGCAGACCGTCGATGAACTTGTATGCCGCGTAGTAGCCGCCGAACAGGATGCGGCGGTCGATCGTCGGCAGCAGGAAATTGATCGAGGCGGGACGCCCGGGGTCGAGGGTGACCGGCGTCGCGGCGAACTTCTCCTTCAGCATCTCGTAGCGGTAGATGCCGACCGGATGGACGAGCTGGCGGAAGAAGCCGTCATTGGCTCCGGAGTGCTTCGGCAGCGGTCGCCGCGCCTCGGCACTGGGCAAGGCCATCGGCGGCGCCCGGCCGAACACCCTGCGGGCAATGTAGGCGACACCCAGCTTCAGGACCAGGATCGTCGCGGCGATCTTGCCGCGGATGCCCCGCGAGGAGCGAATGATGTTCAGGCCGACCCGGGCTTTGCGGGTAATGTGTCTCAGCACGTCATCCACCAATCTCGTCGCGATGCGGTTGGCTCTCGGCAGGCGCAGTGCCACGGCAGAGCAACGACCAGGCCCATCGGCGTTCAGCCGGCATGGGCGAGCTGCACACCGATCGCGGACCGCGCCAGGCGAGCCTGAAGTTCGCGCATCGCGGCATCCGAGAGGTCTGGGCGGCGATCCGCGTCGTCGAGCGGATCGCGGAACAGACGGCCGTCGTCGCGCTCCAGCCACCGGGTGGCGATAAGCTGGTTGGTCTCCTCGAACCCGGCCATGAACGCCCGCTGCTCCTCGGGGCTGAAGTAGGAGGAGCCGGCGCCCCGCGCCTCGAACACCAGATCCTCAGGCGCCGAGGCCTCGACCAGCGGGAGGAAGCGCCGCTGCGCCGCCTCGTCGCGGCGCGGATTGGTCAACCGCAGGAACTCGACCATCTGCGCGTTGTAGCTTCGGTTGGCCGCCGACTGTGGAATCTCGAGGCGGGCATCGGCGTCGGCACCGATCTCATGCAGGAAATCGGCGAGCAGGTCGGCGTGCTTCCACTGACCGCGCTCGTAGGGCCGCACGATCAGGTTTCCCGGTCCGACCAGGCGGTGCCACGGCTTGAGCAGCTTCCAGTAGTCGAGCCGCGGCGGGCGCTGCTCGAGAAACTCGCGGAACGTCAATGTGAGGCGCGTCTCCGGGGCGCGCACCGCATGGCGGTACAGCGACTGGGCATAGAGGTCCTGGCGTCGGACATAGACGATGGCCTTCACGCCCTGCCCGTCCCGGCGGCAGAGGTCCAGCCAGCGCGCCAGCGTCTCCTCGTGCCTGGCGGAGATCGGCGAGAAGCGCTCGGCACTCAGGACGACGTTCGGGGCGGCGGCGAACCCGTCGCGCACGATCCGCGCCGGCCCCTCGACGTCGCCGGATTCTATCGCCCTTACGACGGCGACGTGCTGGAAGCGGTAGTAGGGGACGTCGGCAATGTCAGGGTAGGCGTAGCCGAGCTCCGCCATCCGCGTCCGGTTCGCGTCTAGGCAGAACTGCAGGAAGGTCGAGCCGGTCTTGTGAAGACCGATGTGTATGTAGAGCATCGAGGCTCCCTGTTCGGCTCGTGCTCGCCCGCTCCGCAGCGCCCGGGCAATTGGCCTTGCTGTCGGCATCGCGGCTTCGGGTACGCCGAAGCCCGCCGGATCCGGCCGTCCGGCCTTGCACCGGCGGACTAATACTGGATTGGACGGCCCGATGCCAGCGCGTCGCGAAGACGCCTTCGGACCTCGGATCACCGCGCCGCGCGGCCGCGCAGCGCAAGCGCGCAGACCGTCGCCAGCGCTCCACCGAGCCCCAGCAGCATGAAGGCTGGGCCCCACATCGCCGGCGTCGCGCCTGGCACATTGGTCAGATCGATGACGGCGCCGAAGGCGATAGGCGCGATCGCTCCGGCACCGAAGCCGAGCAGCGATCGCCAGGCGAGCACCGCCCCCAGGTAACCCGGCCGCACCGCTTCGGCCACCGCGATGGACAGGACGGGCGAATCCCCGAGGCAAACGAAAGCGTAGACCAGCGCAACCGGCACCAGCACCCAGGCCGGCGCCGCGACGAGCCAGCCGATCAGCATCGACAGGACCGTCCCCGCGATCGCCAGGACCACCAGCACCGGCTTCCGCCCGGTCCGGTCCGACAGCCAGCCCATCGAGAAGGCCGCGGTCGCGCCGAACAGGTGCAGCACCCCCGACAGGTAGGCACCCGAAACCGTCGCGCTCGCCGTCGCCGCCCCCGCCAGTGCGAAGCTTGCCGCCAGGAAGGCGGGAATCCACGCCCACATGCCGAGCAGTTCCCAGCAATGCGCCGTGTAGCCGCCGACCAGGAGCCCCGCCTCGCGGTTCTTCAGGAGCTGGTCGCGCGCCCGGATGTCGTGGCTGCGCGGGTGGATGCGGTTCTCGATCGGCCGGAGGTAGATCAGAAGCAGCACCGCCCCGATGGTCGGCAGCAGTCCCGACAGGATGAAGCCGCCATGCCAGCCGCCGATGGCGATGCCGGCGCCGACGGCCACCAGCGACAGCGCGTAGCCGGCCGAGGTCGAGCCAATCAGCCAGCCCATGGCGTTGCCGCGCGCCTCCGGCTCCGCCTCGTCGGCGAACAGCACGATCAGCGGCGTGTAGACCCCACCCTGGGCGAGGCCGACCAGGGCGTAGAGGATCATCGCGCTCCACCAGTCGTGGGCGAGGAACCCGAAGGCGAGGCTGGTCACTGCTGCCGCCAACGCCGAAACGATCGCCATTCGCTTGGCGCCGTAGTGATCGCTTCCCCAGGCGAAGACGAACAGCGAGACCGCGTAGCCGACGGTGAAGCTGGTCACGATGGCGCCGGCCGCGGTTGCGGTGATCCCCCAGTCGGCCTGCAGGAGCGGGATCGAGGCGGCGACCGTCATGAAGCTGGCGAACAGGAAGACCCGCGCGACGCACAGGCCGACGATGCGGCCGAAGGTCAGTGCGGGACGGGGAGCGGCGGCGGCGACCATGGCGGGACCGGATCGTTGGACGCCGGCGAACTCTACCGGCGATCGCCGCGCCGAGGTACTTCGCTCCCGAACGCGCGCCATGCCGTCACGGCATGGCTTTTCGCAAGCGCAGCAGGGGTCTTAGCGAACGCGGCACGCGCACGGCGTTCAATCCGGCTGATGCCTATGCGGATTGGCGGCCGGTCTCTCCGCACCCCTCCACCGTCTCCTCGATCAGCCGGTCGACCACCCTTTCCAGCGCCTGCCGGTCCGACAGCCCTTCCTCGCGAGCCGCGCGCCAGGTAGCCAGTTGGCGATCGGCCGACGTTCCGTCCGCGGCAATGGCCCGAGCATGCTCCACCGTGGCGAGGCAGCCAAAATGCGCGGCATCCTCGCGGATCAGTTCGAGGATCTCCTCGAGCAGGTCGGCGTAGGGCACTGTCGATCCCTTGCCGAAGTCGATCAGCTCTCCCGACGCACCATGCCGCTGCGCAAGCCAGCGGTTCTCCTCGATCAGCAGGCGCGAATAGTGTCGCCAGCGCTGATTGTCGCGTCTCAGGCGCCAGAGCATCCGGGCGAGGCACCGGAAAATGGCCGCCACCGTGATCGTGTCCTCGAGCCGTGTGCACGCGTCGCAGATCCGCATCTCGACGGTCGGGAAGCGCGCCGACGGCCTCAGGTCCCACCAGATCTTGCTGGAGTCCTCGATCATGCCCGCCTTCACCAGCACCTCGATGGTGCGTCGGTACTGGTCCTCGCTCTCGAATTGCTCCGGCAGGCCCGTGCGCGGCATCTCCTTGAACACCGAGAGGCGATAGGACTTCAGCCCCGTCTCGTGGCCCTGCCAGAACGGTGAGGACGTCGTCAGCGCCAGCAGGTGCGGCAGGAAATAGGACAGCTGGTTGAACAGGTCGATCCTCAGCGCCTCGTCCTCGATACCCACATGCACGTGCATCCCGCAGATCAGCAGCCGGCGGGCAAGCACCTGCATGTCGCGCGCCAGCAGATTGTAGCGCTCCTTGTCGGTTTGCTGCTGGCTGGCCCAGCTGGCATAGGGGTGGGTCGAGGCGGCGATGGGCGCGAGCCCGTAGTCGGCGGAGACCGAGGCGATTGCACTTCTGAGATGGGCGAGTTCGTCGCGTGCTTCCGCGATGGACCCGCAGACCGACGTGCCGACCTCGATCTGGCAGCGCAGAAACTCCGGTGTCACACGCCTGGGCAGCGCCGCCTCGCAGCGTTCCATCAATCCGCGCGGCGGATCCGAGGCAAGGTCGCGCGTGGCCGTATCGACGAGGAGGTATTCCTCCTCGATCCCGATGGTGAAGCTGGGTTCGCTCGCCGACATGGACAGACTGTGCCACGGCATTGCGTGGCCCTGCCAGTGCCATGGATCGCGGCGTCCGCCGGCTCAGGGCTGCTGCGCAGGCGCTTCGTCCGGCGGGCCGTTGTCGCTTATCGACTCCTGTTCCTCGTCGTGGCTCGGCGGAACACGCGGATCGAGCTCGACGACATTCGTCGAGGTGCGCGGCACCGCCACGAACGGCTCGCGGTCCTCCGGGGGAATCGCCTCGCGCCGGGTCAGTCGATAGACCGTCAGCAGGATCATCGCCGCGTGGACCGAGGCCGTCAGGA
>JAEYRQ010000411.1 GCA_023435545.1 Pseudomonadota bacterium
GTTCTGGGGAATGGTGGCCGAGAGCCCGGACTACGAGTTCAAGATCCTCGACCCGGTGCGCTACATCCCGGCCGACGACATAATGGACTGACCGGCACAGCGCCCGGCGGCCCCCGCTGCCGGGGGCTTCCCCGCTTGAACTCATTCCGGGCGCGCGATGTACGCAACCATCCAGTTCCTGAACGGGCTGTCCTACGGGCTCAGCCTGTTCCTCGTTGCCGCGGGACTGACGATCGTCTTCGGCGTGCTGCGCATCCTCAATTTCGCGCACGGCGCCTTCTACATGCTGGGCGGCTACGTCGCCTACCAAGTCGTCCAGCAGGTGGGCCTGGGCGGCGGCGGCTTCTGGCTCGCCGTCGCCGTCAGTGGGCTGGTGCTCGCCGTCGTTGCGGCCGGAATCGAATGGGCGATGCTGCGCAGGCTGTACGATCGCGACCCGATCTACCAGCTGCTGTTCACCTTCGCCCTGGTGCTGCTGATTGGGGACGTCGTCCGCTACATCTGGGGCACGCAGGTCATCTCGATCTCTTTCCCGCCGGAACTGCGAGGCGCGGCTGATCTGGGCATCGCATGGTATCCGCGCTACCGGCTGTTCCTCTGCGTGGTCGGGGTCGTCGTCGCGGTGGGGATATGGTTCCTGTTCCAGCGCACCCGCATCGGCCGCGTGATCCGCGCCGCCACGCAGGACCGCGAGATGCTCTCCGCGCTCGGGGTCAACGTGCCGATGGTCTACCTCCTGGTGTTCACGGGAGGCGCGGCGCTGGCCGGGATCGGCGGAGCGCTGGCCGCGCCGGCGCTGGCGCTCAAGCCCGGCATGGATGCCGAAATCATCGTCGAGTGCTTCATCGTCATCATCATCGGCGGTCTCGGCAGCCTGTGGGGTGCGTTCATCGGCGCGATCCTGATCGGGCAACTGCGCGCCATCGGCGTCTACTTCGTGCCCGAGTGGGAGATCGCGCTGATCTACCTGCTGATGATCGCCGTGCTGGTGGTCAGGCCGTGGGGCCTGTTCGGCCGGCCGCTGACGAGGTAGCCCGATGCGCAGAACCGGCTTCCTCGTCATTCCGATCGCCGCGGCCGTGCTCGCCCTCTTGCCGCTCACCGGCAGCCTCTATCTCACCTATCTCGGCACCCAGGTCCTGATCTTCATCCTGTTCGCCACGAGCCTGAACCTGCTGATCGGCTATGCCGGGCTGGTCTCGTTCGGCCATGCCGCCTTCTTCGCCCTCGGCGGCTACAGCTGCGCGATCCTGCTGAGATCGCACGACATTCCCCTCCTGCTCGCGCTGCCCGCCTCGATTGTCGCCACCGCCCTGCTCGCCGGGATCATTGGCTATTTCTGCGTGCGGCTGAGCGCCTACTACTTCTCGATGCTGACGCTCGCCTTCGGGCAGCTGATCTGGGCGGTGGCGTTCAAGTGGCGTGACGTGACCGGCGGCGATGACGGCTTCCTCAGGATCCTGGCACCCTCGTGGATCGGCACGCCGGCGAGCTTTTACCTGTTCACGCTGTTCGTCGTGATGCTCGGGATGATTGCGATGTGGGTCGTCACCCAGTCGCCGCTCGGGCGGACCCTGGTCTCGATCCGCGAGAATGAGACCCGCGCCGAGTTCCTCGGGGTCGACACCAAGCGGATCCAGCTCGTGGCCTTCGTCCTGGCCGGCGTCTTCGCCGGCATCGCCGGGGCGCTGTTCGCGATGTTCAACCGCAGCATCTTCCCCAACTCCGCCTGGTGGCTGCAGTCGGCCGAGGTGCTGATCATGGTCGTGCTCGGTGGCATGCACAATTTCCTCGGCCCCGCCATCGGCGCGGTCGCGCTGATCCTGCTCGGAAGGCTGACGCTGGAGATCACCGTCTACTGGCCGGCGCTGCTGGCGGTCATCCTCATCGTGACGCTGTTCTTCTTCCCGAACGGCATCGCGGGCCTGTTCGGCACGCGGCGGGGCAAATAGCGATGCTCGAGGTCAGCGGTCTCACGAAGAGCTTCGCGGGCTTCACCGCGGTCAACGGCGTCTCGCTGGACGTCAAGGCCGGCGACATCCACGCGGTGATCGGACCGAACGGCGCCGGCAAGTCGACGCTGTTCAACCTGATCACCGGCCATCTGAAGTCGGACGCAGGCGACGTTCGGTTCGGGGGCAACAGCATCGCAGGACTTGCGCCGCATTCCATCGTGAGGCGCGGCATCGGCCGCTCCTTCCAGCTGATCAGCGTGTTTCCGAAGCTGACGGTGCGCGACAACGTGCAGATCGCCGTTGTCGCCCGCGACCGCCGGGAGCTGTGCTTCTGGCGCCCGCTGTTCGGCGGCGGCCTGGATGCCGCGGACAACCTGCTGGAGATCGTGGGGCTAGCCGGCGACGCCGGGGAACTGGCGGGCGAACTGTCCTACGGGAGGCAAAAGCAACTGGAGCTGGCGCTGGCGCTGGCCGGCGAACCGCGCATCCTGCTGCTCGACGAGCCGACGGCGGGCATGTCGCCGCGCGAGACGGAGGACAGCATCGCGCTGATCGCCCGGCTGGTTCGCGAGCGCGGGCTCACCCTGTTGTTCACCGAGCACGACATGACCGTCGTGTTCGGCATCGCCAACCGGATCTCGGTGCTACATCACGGCGAGATCATCGCCTCCGGCAGTCCGGACGAAGTACGCGCCGACAAATCGGTTCAGGAGGTCTACCTTGGCCGATCGGCCCACTGATCCGCCCGTCGACCTGAAGGCCGAGACGATCTCGACCTACTACGGGCTCAGTCAGATCCTGTTCGACCTCTCATTCGAGGTCGGGCGCGGCGAGGTCGTGGCGCTCGTCGGCCGCAACGGCGTCGGCAAGACCACCACGATGCGCTCGGTCGCCGGGCTGACCCGGCCCAGGCGCGGCCGCGTGCTGTGGGACGGCGAGGACATCGCCGGCCTTCCGCCGCACCGCATCGCCCGGCTGGGCATCGGCTACGTTCCGGAAGACCGGCGGATCTTTCCCGACCTCACGGTCTGGGAAAACCTCGACGTCGTCTGGCGCCCGGCCGACAGCCGCTGGAGCGAGGAACGGGTGTTCGACATATTTCCCGATCTCGCCGGACTTCGCGGGCGTGCCGGGGGGCATCTGAGCGGCGGCCAGCAGCAGATGCTGACGATTGCCCGGACGCTGATGACCAGTCCGCGCCTGTTGCTGCTCGACGAGCCTTCGGAGGGACTGGCGCCGCTGACGGTGGAGCGCATGGTCGACCGCATCGCGGCCCTGAAAGCGGAGGGTCTGTCGATCCTGCTGGCCGAGCAGAACACCGATGTCGGTCTGGCACTGGCGGACCGCATGCACGTCATCGAGAAGGGCCAGATCCGGGCGACGCTGTTGCCCGCCGAGGTGAGGGGCGATGAAACGCTGCTGACCCGCCATCTTATGCTGTAGGCGGGCCGCCGTCGGCGGCGGGATGCGGCCCGGTCTACCCCTCGGCCTCGTAGCTTTGCCCGCGCTCGATGAGTGCGTCCGTACCGAGCCGTTCGTTCAGTTCCCTGAAGTCGAACATCCGGTTGCCGAACGGCAGGTTGGTGCCGTGCTTGCGCAGGCTCGAATAGTACTCCTCCGCCGTGCGGGCCACCGCGCGGACGATGCCGCCGGGAAAGATCACCAGCGCATATCCGAGCGCTTCGAGCTCGTCGGCCCGCAGCCCCGGCGTCGCCCCGCCCTCGACCATATTGGCCATCAGCGGAACCCGCCCGCCGATCAGCCGGACGATCTCGGTGAGTTCCTCCACGGAACGGGGCGCCTCGATGAACAGCGCGTCGGCGCCGGCCTCGATGAAGGCCTCGGCCCGCTCCATCGCCGCCTCGAACCCGTCGACGGCGATCGCGTCGGTGCGCGCGATGACGAGCGTCTCCTCGCTCGCGCGTGCATCCGTCATGGCGCGGATCTTCCCGCACATCTCGGAGGTCGGGATCAGGCTCTTGCCGGCGAGGTGCCCGCAGCGCTTCGGGAAGGTCTGGTCCTCGATCTGAATCGCGTTCGCGCCCGCCCGCTCGTAGAGCCGCATGGTCCGCTGGGCATTTAGCGCGTTGCCGAAGCCGGTGTCCCCGTCGACGATGATCGGCAGGCCGATGCGGTCGCGGATCAGCGCCAGCGTGTCCGCCATCTCGCTCATCGTCGTCAGCCCGATGTCCGGCAGGCCGAGCCGGGTATAGGCGACGACGGCACCCGACATGTAGACCGCCTCGAACCCCGCCGCCTCGGCGAGCGAGGCTGTCAGCGCGTCGAACACGCCAGGGGCGAGCAGGATCCGGGACTGGGCCAGCCGAGCCCTGAGCGAGAGGGTGGGAGTCATCGTTCAATCTCCGGCCTGTCGAGGAACTCGGCACATGTCATCGCCTCCACGATCGAGCCGAGCGATACGAGCGTCGCCTCGTGAACGTCGCGCCGGAACGCCCCGCAGCCGTCCGAGAGCAGCAGGATCCGGTGGCCGCGCATGTGCGCGTCGCGCACCGTCGAGGCAACGCCGCCGTTCGTCACGATCCCCGCCATCACCAGCGTGTCGATGCCGAGCGCGGTCAGCACATGGTCCATCCGCGTCTGGTAGAAGGCCGAATAGGCGATCTTCTCGATCTCGACATCCGGCGGCTGCAGCAGGTCCACAGCCTTGTTGCCCCAGCTTCCCGGCGCGAAGTCGCCGGGCTTGAGGAAGGGACGCAATTCCGCCAGATGCGGCGCGATCAGATGCCCGCCCCATGGCCGCGGCACGAGTGTGAACTGCACCGACACGAAGATGCCGCCACCGGCCCGCACCGCGTCGATCACCGGCTTGACCCGTGCCGGCAACGCGGCGAGCTCCGGCGTGCCCTGCGCGGCGCGCCCGTAGGCGCCGTCGGGATGCAGGAAGTCGTTGGTGAGATCGACTGTAACGACGGCGGTGCGGCCCGGATCGATGGGGCCCTTCTCGCTCATGTCGGCTCTCCCTCCCTGCGTCGCTCCATCACCACGTTGCCGTGCGCGTCGACTTTGGCGACCAGCCACGGCTCGACGAAGATCGTCGCATCGGGTTGTTCGAGGACGGCCGGCCCCTCGATCTGCGCCCCGACCGGAAGGTCGAGCCGCGCATAGACACGCGCATCGTACCAGCGCCCGCCGAGATAAACCGGGCGGGAGCCAGTCGCTGCCGCCTCGACGGACGCATCGGCCCGGGGCGCGAGCGTCGACAGATCGAACTTCGGCCGTGCGCCCGTCACCGACGCGCGCAGGTTCAACACGCGGATCGCGTTCCTCAGCAGCCGCCCGTAGATGGCCCGATAGGTCGCCTGGAACGATTCGAGGATCGCCTCCACGGTCGGCCGCTGCACCCGTCCCCGGACGATGGCAACCGGAAGCGGCACCAGGATCGTGTGCGTCTGCCCCACATAGGCCATGTCCAGCTCGAACCGGGTCTCGCGCGTCTCGAAGTGCGAGCCGGACGCGTCGAGCACGGCGTTCCCCGCGTCGTGATGCTCCTGCATCACGGCGGCCAGCGCGTCGAGATCGACCGTGTCGAGCACGGCGTTGACGGTCTGCACGAAATCCTGCCGCATGTCGGCGATGACGCATCCCATCGCCGAGGTGACGCCTGGAAAGCGCGGGACCAGCACCCGGCCAATCCCGACCTCCTCGACCATCGCGCCCGCATGCAGCGCGCCGCCGCCGCCGAAGGGCATGTAGGCGAAGCGTTCGGGATCGTAGCCGCGCTCGATCGAGACGAGCCGGATCGCACCTGCCATGCGTGAATTGGCAACGCGCACGATCGCTTCCGCTGCGTCCATTACCGGCAGTCCGAGCGGCTTGCCGACATGAGTCTCGATGGCGGCCCGCGCCGCGTCCACGTCGAGCGCGCCTAGCCCCTTTCCGAGCGGCCGGCTCGCGTCGATGCGCCCCAGCACGATATTGGCAGCGGTCACCGTCGGCCTGTCGTTGCCGCGGCCGTAGGCCACCGGTCCGGGATCGGAGCCGGCACTCTCGGGTCCGATCTGCAGCAGCCCACCGGCATCCACCGAGGCGATGGAGCCGCCACCGGCCCCGATGGTGGCGATCTCGATCATCGGCGTGCGGATCACCATGCCGAAATCGATGGAGACCTGCGGCGCCACGACCGTCTGCCCGTCGACGATCATCGATACGTCGAAGCTGGTGCCGCCCATGTCGCCGGTGATGACATTGGCGAACCCGGCGCTCTGCGCGATGTGGCGCGCCGCGATCACGCCGGCCGAGGGTCCCGACAACGCCGTGCGTACCGGCCGCGCGCAGGCCGATTCGACCGACATGACGCCGCCGTTGGACTGCACGATCATGAACTCGCCGGCGAAGCCGCCGCCCTTCAGCGCCGCTTCGAGCCGTGCGACGTAGCCCGCCACCTCCGGCTGGAGGTACCCGTTCAGCGCCGCCGTCGAGAACCGCTCGAACTCCCTGATCTCCGGCAGCACCTCCGAGGAGGCCGCGACATGCGGCGTCGGCCATATCTCGCGCAGCGCTGCGACGGCGGCGCGCTCGTTCTCGGGGTTGGTGTAGGCATTGACGAACAGAACGACGACCGACTGACAGCCCTCGGCCATCAGCTGCCGCGCCGCGCCGCGAACCGCTTCCAGGTCGACCGCCCGCTCGACGGTCCCGTCGGCCAGCACGCGCTCCGGCACCTCGAGCCTGAGGTTGCGCGGCACCACCGGCACGAAATCGCCGCGCAGGCCCCAGGTGCGCGGACGGTCCCGCCGCCGCATCTCGAGAACGTCGCGAAAGCCCTCGGTCGTGATGACGCCCGTTCTGGCACCCTTGCGCTCGAGCAACGCGTTGGTGCCCGCCGTGGTGCCGTGCACCAGCGACGCGACGCCAGCCAGATCCGGCGCGACCTGCCGGATGCCCTCCAGGAATCCGCCCGCCTGATCGGGCCGCGTGGTCGGCACCTTGGCCACCTGCGCGCGCCCAGTCGTAAGATCCAGCGCGAACACGTCGGTGAAGGTACCGCCGACGTCCACGCCCACGATGGCCCCGGTCATGGCGTCACCTCCCGCCATGCCGGGCCGTAGGCCGCGTCGGCCCTCTCCGGGCTCAGATACCCGTGCATCACATCGCCTGCCACCTCGGCGGCCGGCCGCCGGCCCGGCGGCCCGGAGCCGCCCCCGCCGGGCGGTTCGAGCCGCACGCGCGGGGCGCGCGTCCGGCGGG
>JAEYRQ010000447.1 GCA_023435545.1 Pseudomonadota bacterium
TGGATGAAGAAGGCCTCCACCACATCCTCGACATAGGCGATCGGTTCGGCCTCGCCGTCGAGGGCGCCGGCATCGATCTCGGCGCGGGTCGGAAACGGCTGGAGCCCGGCTTCGCTCTTGCGGCCCCAGCTCAACGCGGCATCCCAGCCGTCCGGCCGGTTCGCGTCGCTGACCGGCACGAGGTCCGCCGGCAGACGGTAGAGCGGCTCGCGGAAGCGCGCCGTCGGAACGCGCGAGCCGGGCACCACCGGCTCGTAATAGGCCGTCACCAGGCCCTCGCCATCGGACGGCTCCACCCGATAGGCGGTGAACGCGCTCTCGAAGAACGTCCGTGCCTCCTCCTCGTCCATCGCCTCACCCGCGGCCAGCGCCCGCAGGCAGATCGCGGCGAGCGCGTCGGGGCGGTTCTGCCGGGTCTGGCCGCAGGACCGCACGAAGGCGGCGAAGGCCGGGGCCATGCTGTCGGCCTCGAAACCGGGGATATCGCGAGAGGAGACGGGGATCAGCCGGTGGCCGGCCGCGACGACGGGGTGGGCGGACATCGGATCGGGCGCCCTCAACCACCACCAGGTGGCCACCGCGGCAATTCCGGCGACAGCCATGAACGCGCCAACGCCCGCCACCAGTCGCCAATGCGGCGACAGGACGGCGAGTACGCTTCCGATGCTATTCGGCGGACTCGGTGGCAACGAGCTTCCAGTTGGGGTCCCGCGACCCGACGTCGCGGGCGAAAGTCCATATGTCGGTGACGTCGGCGACGGCGCTCGGGTCGCCCTGGATGACGGTCCCGTCCCGGTCGTAGGTCGCGGTGATCAGTTGCGAGACGAAGCGCACGGTGACCTGCCCGGTGCGCCCGCGCACCGCAGCATCGGTGATCTCCGCCTTCTCGATCGCGACGAAGTTCGAACTGACCGTCTCGCCGCGCGATTCGCGATCGGCGATCGCACCAACGAAGCCGTCATAGACCTCGCGGCTCAACAGGTTCTTGAGCGTCTTGCGGTCGCCTTCGGCAAAGGCGGTGACTATCATCTCGTAGGCAAGCTTGGCGCCTTCGACGAAACTCTTCGGCTCGAAGCTCCGGTCGGCCGCGCGCAGTGCAGCGAGGCCCTTGCCCAGATCCGTGTCCGGTTTGGCGATGTCGGAGAAATCGGGAGCCGGTTCGGCCACCGGCGGAGCGTCGGCGGTGTCGCGCTGGGGCAGTGAGATCACCTTGTCGGACCCCGCTCCGTTCGGCTTCGAGGGGGCATAGGGATCGAAAGGCGGCCGCTCGCTGCCGGTGCGACGGCCGAGCACGCTCCTGAGCCGCAGGAAGATGACCACCGCGAGCACCAGGAAGAGGATCGTGTAGAAGTCGAAGAAGCCGTTCATCGGACCCCGTCTATCGGGAATCGGTGCCCGCGCCAAGGATGAATACGCCTGACGCCACTGTCCACTATGTAAGGTGGATGGCCGCGCAATCCAGTACGGTCGCACGGCCACCGCCTCATGCGACCGATGCCAACGTCCGACAGGGACCGATTCCTGCCATGCCGCTCGTCCTCCTCAGCCTGTTCATCGCGGTCCCGCTCTGCGAGATCGCCCTGTTCATCGCGGTCGGCAGCCGCATCGGCGTCCTCGCCACCATCGCCGTCGTCGTGCTGACGGCGGTTGCCGGTGCCGTCCTCGTCCGCCGGCAGGGGCTCGCCACGCTGCAACGCGCCCGCGCCGACATGGAAGCGGACCGGATTCCCGCCGGAGCGATGGCGGAAGGGCTGGCAATCCTGTTCGCCGGCGCGCTGCTGCTCACCCCCGGCTTCCTCACCGACGCAATGGGCTTCGCACTGCTGATCCCCGCGCTCAGGTCGCGCGTCGTGGCAGGGGTGGGAGGCTGGCTCGCCAGGCGCGCGACGATCATCGGGCCGGACGGCGTGGTGCGGCGACCCGGCGATCGGCAGCCGCAGACGCGAAACGGGCCGGACATCATCGATCTGGAGGCAGAGGAGATCGACGGGCCGGAGCGGAGTCGCCCCGAAGGCGGCAGATCACGTCCCCCTTCACCGTGGCGGACGGGCGGCGACTGAAGCCCCGGGGACATACCGGCCGCCGCCAACTTGCCGGGCGGGGATCGACGTGATAGCCACCCACCCCGAAACGGGCTCAGGCCCTTCCGAGACCGAGGACCCAATCAATGGCGAACGAAAACGGCAATGGCGGCGCGGCGGCTGCCGCACAGGATCAGGCCGCGCAGACCGGACCGAGCCTCGACGTTCTCGCGCAGTACATCAAGGACCTGTCCTTCGAGAACCCGAAGGCTCCCGGCTCGATGACCGACCAGCGGCCGAAGCAGCCGAGCATCAATTTCAACGTGCAGGTCAACGCCCAGCCCGTCGGGGAGATCGGCGTCGAGGTCGAGCTGAAGCTCGATGCGCGCGCCGTCGAGGGCGACACGGTGATCTTCAACCTCGAGCTCGTCTACGCCGGCGTCTTCCGCATCCGCAACGTGCCGCAGGACCAGATCCACCCGTTCGTGATGATCGAATGTCCTCGGATCCTGTTCCCCTTCGCGCGGCAGATCGTCGCCGAGACGATCTCCTCGGGCGGCTTCCCGCCGGTGATGCTCGGCATGATCGATTTCGCCCAGCTCTACCGCCAGCGTGCCGCCGCGGCCCAGCCGACAGCGAACGCCTGACGGCTATGTGGGTCCAGCGCCCCGTATCGCCTGGTCAGGCTCCGTCCGCGGCCTTCGGTTCGTCCTCGACCTTGCGGTAGCGCAGCCAGATAGCCTCGCCGCCGAGGTTGGAGACGAAGGCGGCGTGCGCCTCGATCTCCACGGTGGTGATGCGCGGCGGCAGCGGCTCGGGCCGCGGCCTGACACTGATCCGCGCCGCGACCGTACCCGCCTGCGACAGATCGACCAGCTCGAGCCGCGCCTGACGGCCGCCGAGCAGCTCGATATAGACCTCCGCCAGGAGTTCGGAATCGAGCAATGCCCCGTGCTTCTCGCGCCGGGAATTGTCGATGCCGTAGCGCTGGCAGAGCGCGTCGAGGCTGTTCGGCGCGCCGGGATTGCGGCGGCGGGCCAGCATCAGCGTGTCGACCGCCCGCTCGAACGGGATCGGCGCCAGCCCGCAGCGGGTCAGCTCCGCGTTGAGGAAGCCCATGTCGAAGCTCGCATTGTGGATGACGAGCCTGGCATCGGCGATGAAGTCCAGGAAGGCGGCCGCCACCTCGGCGAAGCGTGGCTTGTCCGACAGGAACTCGCTGGAAAGCCCGTGCACCGCGAAGGCTTCGGCGGGCATGTCGCGCTCGGGATTGAGGTAGAGGTGGAGACTGCGCCCGGTCGGGATATGGTTGAGCAGTTCCACGCCGCCGATCTCGACGATGCGGTCGCCGTTGCGGGGGTCGAGCCCCGTCGTCTCGGTGTCCAGCACGATCTCGCGCATCGGCGGATCCGTCCTTCGGCCGCGGTCACGCTCCGGCCCCGACTCATGATTCGCCGGCCGGGACCCCTCTTCGATAGGCGCTGCCGGGACATCCGGCAATGGCGCGCAGGATGTCATCCACCTGTTTCTCCGCAAAGCCGAAGTCGCGGCTGGTGTCGACGATGAAATGCGCGCGCCGCCGCTTCTCCGCATCCGGAACCTGCCGGGCGAGGATCGAATCGAGCTTCTCCGCGCTCATGCCGCCGCGCTCAAGCACGCGCCGGCGCTGCATGTCCTCCGGCGCCGAGGTGACGACGACGGCATCGACCCGTCGGTCGCCGCCGGTCTCGATCAGCAGCGGCACCTCCAGCACCACCTGCCGGCATCCCGCCGCAAAGGCGGAGTCGAGGAAATCCCGCTCGCGCGCCCTCACCAGCGGATGAACGATCGCTTCCAGCCGCCGCAGGGCTTCGGGATCACCGATCACCAGCCCCGACAGCCGCTCGCGGTCGACGGCACCATCCACCACGGCCTCGGGAAAGGCATTTGCGATCGGCTCGACCGCTTCCGCCCGATAGAGCTTGTGCACCTCGGCATCGGCGTCGTGCACGCGAACCCCCCTGGCGGCGAACATTCGTCCGGTCGACGACTTGCCCATGCCGATTGATCCGGTGAGGCCGATCACGAACATCAGCGGCCCTCGATGCTAGCTTCGAGGATCGCCCGCAGCGCCGGCGTGACCGTCGGGCGGACGCCGAACCAGCGCTCGAAGCCCGGCACAGCCTGGTGCAGCAGCATGCCGAGCCCGTCGACCGCCAGCAGCCCCCGTCGGCGGGCGGCGGCCATGAGCCCGGTCTCGAGCGGCACATAGACGATATCGTTGACGACCGCTTCGCCGGGCAGTGGATCGAGGTCGATGTCGAGCGGCGGCATGCCCGCCATGCCGAGCGAGGTCGTGTTGACCAGCAGCGAGGCGCCTTCCAGCGCCCGCGGGAGGTCATTCCAGGATGCCGCGCAGGCCTGGTTCGGATAGCTCGCGGCAAGCGCTTCCGCCCGCTCGGACGATCGGTTGACGATCTCGACCCGGCCCGCGCCGCGGCCGATCAGGGCGAACACCACTGCTCGCGCCGCGCCGCCGGCGCCGAGCACGATGGCCTTGTCCACCGCCGCATCCCAGCCGGGAGCGGTTTCGTCCAGGTTGGCGAGGAAGCCGTAGACGTCGGTGTTGCCGGCGCACAGATCTCCGTCTTCGTACCAGATGGTGTTCACTGCCTGGAGCGCGCCGGCCGCCTCGTCGAGGCGGGAGACCAGTCCGGCGGCCGCGACCTTGTGCGGTACGGTGACGTTGCAGCCGGCATAGCCGCGCTGGTCGAGCGCGGCGAGGAAGCCGGGGAAGTCGTCGGGCGCCACCTCCTCGATCACATAGTCGCCGGCGATGCCATGTTCGGCCAGCCAGTGGCGATGGATCAGCGGCGAGCGCGAATGCTTCGCCGGCCAGCCGACCACGCAGGCGCGCGCCGTGCCCATCCCGCTCACGTCTCGAGCACGCCGAGGCGACGCAGTTCACCAATGAGCGGGCGCAGCGGCAGGCCGAGGATGACGAACCAGTCGCCTTCGATCCGGTCGAAGAGCTGCACACCGGGGCCCTCTATCTGGTATCCGCCGACGCTGGCAAGGCCGGCGGCACCGGCGGCGGCGACATAGTGGCCGAGGAACACGGGCGAGAAGTCGCGCATGGTCAGCCATGCCGTCTCGGTGAGCGACCACAGTGTCTCGCCGTCGCGCACGACAGCGACCGCGGAATGCAGCGCGTGCATCCGACCGCGCAGGCGCTGGAGGTTGCGGATGAGTTCCTCGCGGTTCTCGGCCTTGACGAACAGCTCACCTTCGAGATCGAGGGTCTGGTCTGCGCCGATGACGACCCGTCCGGGATGCGCAGCCGAGACGGCCTGCGCCTTTGCCTCGGCGAGCACCGCGGCGACGTCGGCCGGCGGCAGCGAGCCGTGATCCCCAGCCATCGCGGCGATCATCGCCCGCTCGTCGAGCCCGGAGGGCCTGACCTCCACGTCGAGCCCGGCATTGCGCAGCATGCCGATCCGGGTTGGGCTGGCCGAAGCGAGCACCACCGGTTCGCGACAGAGCAGGAGCGGATTGGTCTCAGGCATGGCGGCGATCCTGTACGAGGGCGAGAATAGCCGCCGCGGTTTCCTCGATGGACCGCCGGGTCACATCGATCATTTCCCAGCCGTGACGGGCACAGAGCCGCCGCGTCTGGGCGATTTCCTCCGCCACGGCGGCGCGGTCGACATAAGCCGAGTTGTCGCTCGCGTTCAGCGATAATAGCCGGTTCTGGCGGATCTGCACGATGCGTTCGGGGCTGGCGACGAGGCCAACGACCAGCGGCTTCTGCAGCATCTCCAGGCTGGAAGGCAGCGGGATTCCGGGAACGAGCGGGATGTTGGCGGTCTTGATGCCGCGATTGGCCAGATAGATGCTGGTGGGCGTCTTGGAGGTGCGGCTGATGCCGATCAGCACGACATCGGCATCCTCCAGGTCCTCGGTCATCTGCCCGTCGTCGTGCAGAAGCGTGTAGTTCAGCGCGTCTATGCGGCGGAAATACTCGGCGTTGAGCACATGCTGGCCACCGATCCTGGGCGTGGATTCGGTTCCCAGATAGGACCGGAACACCCCGAGCACCGGGGCGAGCACCGAGACGCAGGGTGCGCCGAACTCCTGACACTTCGCCTCCAGCCGATCGCTCAGCTCGGTATTGATCAAGGTGTAGAGCACGATGCCGGGCGCCGCTTCGATCTCGGCGATCACCCGGTCGAGTTGCTTCGGCGCCCGCACCAGCGGGTAGACATGCTCGATCGCTCGCACCGACGCGTACTGCGCGGCAGCCGCGCGCGCCACCGCGATCAGTGTCTCGCCGGTAGCGTCGGAGACCAGGTGCAGGTGGACGTAGCTTTGCACACGGTGCGGCATGATCTGTGGATGCCTGTGGAGAAAGCCGGCGATCCGGCGCACGATCTTCAGCGCCATCCGCTGACTTAGCGTTTATCCCCCGCCGGCTTCAACAGGTTCTTCGGCGCGCACGAACACGGCCAGCCCTCGGTTGATTCCGTTAACAAAGTGTTAACGCGTCCGGTGGCGGCGACCAGCTGGCCCGCGCAAATGGTTTACAGGAGGTTAATTTGACTCCACCAACCTGCGACGATGAGCCATCGCTTTCCGTCGCGACTTATCCACGTGCCTGCTATAGGGAGATGGGGACGTGCGCTGATCCCTCATGCCCGCGCACAAGGAATCAGAATCACAGGAATCCTGTCTTTTGACTCTCTTGAATGAACACACCGACAGGCCGGTGATGAAGGTCCTTGGCGGAGAGGCGCTCAAGGTCCCCCCGGTCTGGATGATGCGGCAGGCGGGGCGTTATCTGCCGGAGTATCGCGAGGTGCGGTCGCGGTTCAGCTCCTTCCTCGACCTGTGTTACAGCCCGGAGTGGGCCTGTGAGGTAACGCTCCAGCCGATCAGAAGGTTCGGCTTCGACGCGGCGATTCTGTTCTCGGACATCCTGGTGGTGCCCGACGCTCTCGGTCAGCCGGTCCGGTTCGTGGCCGGTGAAGGGCCGAGGCTTGAGCCGATCGGCAGCCGGGAGCAGATCGCCAGGCTCGATCTCTCGCGCGTCGAGGTACACCTCCGGCCGGTGATCGAGACGGTGGAGCGCGTGCGTGCAGAGTTGCCGGCCGAGACGACTCTGCTCGGCTTCTGCGGGGCTCCGTGGACGGTCGCGACCTACATGATCGCTGGCCAGGGGACCGACGACCAGCGCCCCGCGCGGCTGTTGGCCTACCGCGAGCCGGAAACCTTCCAGCGGCTGATCGACATTCTGGTCGAGGCGTCGGCCGGGCATCTGGTGCGGCAGCTTCGCGCCGGCGCCGACGCGGTGCAGATCTTCGACACCTGGGCTGGCGTGCTGACCGAGGACGGCTTCCGCCGCTGGTCGACCGAGCCGACGCGGCGGATCGTTGATCTGGTGCGCGCCGAAGTGCCGGGGGCGCGGATCATCGGCTTTCCAAGGGGTGCAGGCGCACGGGCGGTCGCTTATGTGGAGGAGACCGGTGTCGATGCGATCGGGCTGGACTGGTCGATGCCGCTCGGCTTCGCGCGCGAGCACCTGCAGCGGCGCATCGCTGTTCAGGGAAATCTCGACCCCATCGCGCTTCTGGCGGGAGGCGAGGCGGTCGATGCGGCGGTGGATGCCATTCTCGGCGCACTCGGCGATGGCCGGCTGGTCTTCAATCTCGGCCACGGCATCCTGCCGGAGACTCCCGTCGCGCATGTCGAACGCATGCTGACGAGAGTGCGGGCCGGCGGGCGGTGAGGCCAATGGGCAAGGGGCAGGTCCTGTTGCGCGCCGTGATCGGCGTCGCGGCCGTTGTCGTGCTCCTGGCGCTGTTGGTGGCGTGGCAGCCTTCGGGTCTCTATCTGTGGTTCAAGGCGTTGCACATCATCGCCGTCATATCCTGGATGGCGGGAATGCTCTATTTGCCGCGGCTGTTCGTCTACCATTGCGACGCCGAGCCCGGCTCAGTTCAGTCCGAGACGTTCAAGGTGATGGAGCGCAGGCTGCTTCGCGCCATCATCAACCCGGCGATGGTGGTGACCTGGGTGGTCGGGGTCTGGCTCGCCTGGGACGGCGGCTGGCTGATGTCCGGCTGGTTCCACGCCAAGCTGGTCCTGGTGCTGGCGATGTCGGCCGGGCACGGCATGTTCTCGGGCTACGTCAGATCTTTCGCCGAGGACCGCAACACGCGTCCGCAGAGGTTCTACCGGATCATGAACGAGGTACCAACGGTGCTGATGATCGGCATCGTCATCCTCGTGGCGGTGAAGCCGTTCTGAGCGTCCGGGGTGGCGCGCCCGGCGTCAGGCAACGTCTGGCGGGCCTGTTGGAACAAGTGCGGCAGACGGGTTGTTAGCATCGCGCCGGGCGTATATATACGGTTTCGACTCACCTCCCAGAGCGCCGGACGTCGGCCCGGAAATTCACGGGCACCGGCACATGACACGCCATCCCCGTGTGTTCCCGGTCGCTACGCTGCGGCGGTCCCTGATCCCCAAGACAGAATGGGCGAAGCATGCCCGAGGAGTATTCCCCGATGCGGGAAATGAAGCTTCAGGAACTCAAGGCGAAGACGCCGCCGGAACTGCTCGCCTTTGCCGAGGAGCTGGAGGTCGAGAACGCGAGTGCGCTGCGCAAGCAGGAGCTCATGTTCGCGATCCTGAAGCAGCTGGCTGGCCGTGACGTCGAGATCATCGGCGAGGGCGTCGTCGAGGTGCTGCAGGATGGCTTCGGCTTCCTGCGGTCCCCGGACGCCAACTACCTGCCGGGTCCCGATGATATCTATGTGAGCCCGAGCCAGATTCGCCGCTTCTCGCTGAGGACCGGCGACACCGTCGAGGGGATGATCCGCAGCCCGAAGGACGGCGAGCGGTATTTTGCGCTGCTCAAGGTCAACACGATCAATTTCGAGGACCCGGAGAAGACGCGTCACAAGATCCATTTCGACAATCTGACGCCGCTCTATCCCGACGAGCGCTTCAGGATGGAGCTCGAAAACCCGACCGGCAAGGACATGACGGCCCGGGTGATCGATCTCGTCGCTCCGCTCGGCAAGGGCCAGCGGGCGCTGATCACCGCCCAGCCGCGCACCGGCAAGACCGTCGTCCTGCAGAACATCGCCCACTCGATCACTTCCAACCACCCGGAATGCTACCTGATCGTGCTGCTGATCGACGAGCGCCCGGAGGAGGTGACCGACATGCAGCGCTCCGTGAAGGGCGAGGTGATCTCCTCGACCTTCGACGAGCCGGCCGCCCGCCACGTCCAGGTCGCGGAGATGGTGATCGAGAAGGCCAAGCGGCTGGTCGAGCACGGCCGCGACGTCGTCATCCTGCTCGATTCGATTACAAGGCTCGGGCGCGCCTACAACACGGTGGTGCCGTCCTCGGGCAAGGTCTTGACCGGCGGTGTCGACGCCAACGCCCTGCAGCGGCCGAAGCGCTTCTTCGGCGCGGCGCGCAACATCGAGGAGGGCGGCTCGCTGACGATCATCGCCACCGCCCTGATCGACACGGGCAGCCGCATGGACGAGGTGATCTTCGAGGAGTTCAAGGGCACTGGCAACTCCGAGATCATTCTCGATCGCAAGATCTCCGACAAGCGCGTGTTCCCCTCGATCGACATCACCCGCTCGGGCACCCGCAAGGAGGAACTGCTGGTACCCTCCGATCAGCTCAAGAAGATGTATGTGCTGCGTCGCATCCTCAGCCCGATGGGCACGGTGGACGCCATCGAGTTCCTGCTCGACAAGCTGAAGCAGACCAAGACCAATCAGGAATTCTTCGACTCGATGAACACCTGACGGGTCTGCTCGGCGGGGTCATGGCGTCGCCGGGTTTCTAGACCGCCGGCGGGCGATAGAGCAGCTCCAACAGTTGATTCGCATCCGTAACGGGGAACGAGCAGGTCTCGCCACGGCAGACATAGGCTGTCGGGGCGCCGTTGATTGCGGTCTTGCCATGGGCGGGATGCAATCGGGGAAGCGGCATGTCGGGGCGGAGCGCCAGCAGCGATCGATTCGTGTCCGCAACGGTTCTCGCGGCTGAGACAAGCTGCTGGAATCGCTCATCTTCCTGATCTCCGATGACGACCACCTGCAGTCCTTCGGCACGCACGCCGAGTGCCGACAGCAGGCTCGCGTGGCCGAGCGGATTGGCGGCTGCGTCTTGGGCGAAGGCGGTGAACAGCCGATCCGCACGCTCCAGGAACCGACGTTCTCCCGTGTGGTGATAGAGCCTCACCAGCGCGGCGGCGGCGAGGCCATTGGGGTTCGGGACAGCTTCGTCGAGTCCCGAACGCATGCGGAGTATCATGTCGCTGGCATCGGCGGCGGCGAGACGGTAGCTGCCGTCCGGACCGGCGTGCCACGTCTCGAGATCGTCGAGCCAGGCGGCAGCCCGGTGGATATGATCGCCCTCGGGATCGGCTTCGGCCAGCGCCAGCGCCGCAAGCGCCATGGCGGCGAGATCCGATGCAAAGCCGGGTTGGACGAGGCGGCCTGCCCGATAGCTGTGGCCGAGCCGCCCATCCGGTGCCATCGATTCGCATATGAAACGAAACGTGGTGCGCGCGGTGTCGATCCACTCGGGCCAATCGAGCGCGAGGCCGGCGCGCACGAGCGCCGCGATCGTCAGGCCGTTCCAGTCGGCAAGGATCTTGTCGTCGCGCCCGGGCGGCACCCGACCGCGACGATGTTCGAACAGAACCGCGCGGTTGTGCGCGAAGCGCGCCTCGGTGTCCGCATCGAGCGGGAAGGGATCGTCCAAGCGGTTCGGGATGTTGCGATGCTCGAAATTGCCGGACGCGGTGATGTCGTAGGCCGCCGCGAAAGAACCCGCGTCAGAGCCAAGCAGGTCTTGGATCTCCTGGAGCGACCAGACGTAGAAGCGACCCTCCTCGCCTTCGGAGTCGGCGTCGAAGCTGGCGGCGAAGGCGCCGCCCTCAGCGCGCATCTCGCGCAGCAGCCAGGCGCCGGTCTCCTCGATTCGGACGCGGAACAGTTCCCTTCCGTCCCGCAGCCAGGCCGATGTCATCAAATCGAGGAGCTGGGCGTTGTCATAGAGCATCTTCTCGAAATGCGGGACGAGCCAGCGCTCGTCGACGGCGTAGCGGGCGAATCCGCCACCGACGTGATCGTAGATCCCGCCCCGGCAGATGCGCTCCAGGGTGTGCTCGACGGCCTCGAAGTGACGAGTCTCGCCCGTCATCAGGCCGGCACGCCAGATGAGGTCGAGCATGGGAGCCTGGGGGAACTTCGGCGCGCCCTTGAGGCCACCATTGACCGGATCGATGAGGCGGAGCAGCCGGTCGCAGACGGCGGGAATGATTGCCGGAGAGAGCTGTGCCTGCGATCCCTCCGGTACCGCCGAGAGCCGCGCGGTGAGCGCCTGTCGGTTCTGCTCGACATTGCCGGATTCCTCGCGGTAGATGCGGGCGACCTCGCGCAGTACGTGGACGAAGCCGGGACGGCCCCAGCGCGGTTCCTTGGGGAAGTAGGTGCCGCCCCAGAATGGCGCTCCGTCCGGCGTCAGGAACATGGTCAGCGGCCAGCCACCCTGCTCGCCGAGTTGGTGCAGGGCGGCCATGTAGAGCTGATCGACGTCCGGCCGCTCTTCGCGGTCGACCTTGATCGGCACGAACAGCTCGTTCATGACGGCGGCGACGTCCGGGTCCTCGAAGCTCTCGTGGGCCATGACGTGGCACCAGTGACAGGCAGCATAGCCGACGGAGAGCAGCACCGGCTTGTCTTGCGCCCGCGCCTCGGCGAAGGCCTCCGTCCCCCATTCGCGCCAGTGCACCGGGTTGTCGGCGTGCTGGAGGAGGTAGGGGCTGGTGGCGGCGGCGAGCCGGTTCGAGGTCATGGCGGCTTCGTTTCCCGGGGTTCTGGTTGCAATAGCTAGAGGTAGGACGGGCCGGACGAATGGACAGGGCAGCGCAGGAAAGCGGTGAAGACACCATCTTCGCGCTGTCGAGCGGCGCGGGACGGGCCGGCGTCGCGGTGATCCGTGTGTCGGGACCGATGGCGTCGAGTTCATTGTCGATGCTGGCAGGGGAACGACCCGAGCCGCGCCGCTCTGCGCTGCGGCTGTTGCGGGACATGGATGGCGAGGCGCTGGACCAGGCGCTGGTGCTGTGGTTCCCGGCCCCGGCGAGCTTCACCGGCGAGGATGTCGTCGAGCTGCACGTGCATGGCGGGCGTGCCGTCGTTTCGGGGGTGCTGTCGGCCCTGGGGGCGCTGCCCGGGCTGCGACCGGCGGAGGCAGGCGAGTTCGCGCGGCGCGCCTTCGCCAACGGGCGGCTGGACCTCACCGAGGTGGAGGGGCTCGCCGATCTGATCGACGCGGAGACGGAGGCGCAGCGGCGCCAGGCGCTGCGTCAGCTCGAGGGCGCCGCCGGCGCGGTCTACGAGGAGTGGCGGACCGAACTGATAGATGCGCTGGCACTCGCCGAGGCAGGCATCGATTTCGTCGACGAGGACGACGTACCGGCCTCGATCGGTCTGGAGCTCGTCGGACGGATCGCGTCGCTGGCCGGACGGATGCGGCAGGCTCTGGCCGACGGTCGGCGTGGTGAGATGCTGCGCGAGGGGGTCGAGGTCGTCATCGCCGGGCCTCCCAACGCCGGCAAGTCGAGCCTGCTCAACTGGCTGGCCCGGCGCGACGTGGCGATCGTCTCTGAGATCCCCGGCACCACGCGCGATGCGCTCGAGGTCAGGCTGGATCTGGCCGGCGTGCCGGTGACGGTGGTCGACACCGCGGGTTTGCGCGAGGCGGTCGATACGATCGAGGCGGAAGGTGTGCGCCGGACGCTGCAGCGAGCCGAGCGGGCGGACCTGGTGCTGTGGCTTCACGAGCCAGACGCCCCGGTGGGAGAGATGCCGACGGGAACGGCCCCCGTGTGGCGGATCGCCAGCAAGGCGGACCTTCAGGTCGGCGGACCGCGTGTTGATGCTGCGGCCGGGCCATTTACCGATGGCGAAAGCCTGAGCATCTCGGTTGTGTCCGGCAAGGGACTCCGCGAGCTCCTGGCCAGTCTCGAAGCCTGGGTGGAGCAACGCGTGGGCGGCAGCAGCGATGCCCTGATCACGCGCGCGCGCCACCGCACGGAGCTGGAGCGGGCGCTGGCTGCGCTCGACCGGGCGGTGGCCGTCGACTACGGATCTGATCCGGAAATGCTTGCCGAGGATCTGAGGACGGCTGCAACGGCGATCGGACGGATCGTCGGCCGCGTCGACGTGGAGGACGTGCTGGACGCGATCTTTGCCGGGTTCTGCATCGGCAAATGACGGCGGCGGGCTGTCGTCGGGCGTGTGTTTCACGTGAATCATCGACGTGGCCGGGAGCAGGCCCGGGCTATCGCCTTGAGAGGATCGGGCGATTCGCGGTATCGAGACGGCTGGATGCATGGAGAGCGGGGCGAATGGCCGGCTACGACGTGGTGGTGATCGGCGGTGGGCATGCCGGATGCGAGGCGGCCGCGGCGTCGGCGCGCATGGGCGCACGGACCGCGCTGCTCACGCATTCGGCGGATACCATCGGCGTGATGTCCTGCAATCCGGCGATCGGCGGGGTCGGCAAGGGCCACCTGGTGCGCGAGATCGATGCGCTGGATGGACTGATGGGTCGGGTCGCGGATCGCGCCGGCATCCAGTTCCGCGTGCTCAACCGGCGAAAGGGTCCCGCGGTGCAGGGCCCCAGGGCGCAGGCGGACCGCAAGCTTTACCGCGAGGCGATGCGCGGCGAGCTGGAGGCCATGCCACAGCTCGACATCATCGAAGGCGAGGCGGCCGATCTCATCGTTGCCGGAGATCGAGTCGCAGGCGTAACGACCGCCGATGGGTGCACGATCACTGCCGGCGCGGTGGTGATCACCACCGGAACCTTCCTGCGCGGGCTGATCCATCTGGGTGAGCGGTCGTGGCCCGCCGGCCGTGTCGGCGACGCGCCGTCGGTGAGGCTGGCCGAACGAATCGACTCGCTGGGTTTCGCGCTGGGTCGGCTGAAGACGGGGACGCCGCCGCGGCTGGATGGCCGCACGATCGACCGGGATCGACTGCAGCGTCAGCCGGGTGACGAGGAACCGGTACCGTTCTCCTTCCTCACCGACCGCATTGAGACGCCGCAGATCGACTGCCACATCACCCGCACGACGCCGGAGACCCACCGCATCATCGAAGCCAATCTTGGCCGCTCGGCGATGTATTCGGGCCGGATCGCGAGCCGGGGTCCGCGCTATTGCCCCTCGATCGAGGACAAGATCGTCCGCTTCTCCGATCGGGAGAGCCACCAGATCTTCCTGGAGCCCGAGGGACTGGACGACGATACCGTCTATCCGAACGGCATTTCGACGTCGCTCCCGGAAGACGTGCAGGCGGCGATGGTCGCCTCGATGCCGGGGCTGGGGCAGGCGCGCATCCTGCGGCCTGGCTATGCCATCGAGTACGACTACGTCGATCCGCGTGAACTCGAACCGACGCTCGAGACGAGGCGGGTGCGGGGTCTGTTCCTGGCCGGCCAGATCAACGGCACTACCGGCTATGAGGAGGCAGCGGCGCAGGGCCTGGTGGCGGGGATCAACGCTGCCCGAAATGCCGGAGGGGGTGAGGGCGTCGTGATCTCGCGATCGGATGCCTATATCGGCGTGCTGATCGACGATCTGGTGATGCGGGGTGTCAGCGAGCCCTACCGCATGTTTACCTCGCGGGCTGAGTTCCGGCTGACGCTGAGGGCCGACAATGCGGATCAGCGGCTGACGGGTATGGGGATTGGGATTGGCTGTGTGGGTCAGGCCCGTGGGGAAATCTTCGCGGTCAAGCTTTCCGAGCTCGAGCGTGCGATGCGGCTGGCGGGGGGCCTGACGCTGACACCCAACGAGGCTGTCGGACATCGCATCGCGGTCAACCTCGACGGTCAGCGGCGCTCGGCGCTGGACCTTCTGTCCTATCCCGATGTGGATCTGCGCCGACTGGCCTTGATCTGGCCCGAGCTCGATTCGGTCCCGCAACGAATCGCCGCCCAGCTTGAGATCGAGGCCCGCTACGCGGTGTATGCCCGGCGCCAGCAGGCGGACGCGGATGCCGTCCGGCGCGATGAGGCGCTTGTAATCCCACGGGATTTCGATCTGGGTGCGATCGGGGGGCTGACGACGGAGATTCGGGAACGGCTGGCTCGGGTTCGTCCCGCCTCGCTCGGACAGGCGGCGCGGATCGAGGGGATGACGCCGGCGGCGCTGCTGCTGATCGGTGCGCATGTACGGCGGCGCTCGGCCGGACGCGGCTGAGCATGTCGGACGATCGGGCAGGCGGCCTCTCCCTGATCCAGTCGATCGCTCCTGTTTCACGTGAAACAGTGGAGCGCCTCGATCGATACACCGATACGCTTGCTCGCTGGTCGAAGGCGAAGAACCTCGTCGGTCCGGAGACGCTGGCGCGGATCTGGACCCGGCACATCGCCGATAGCGTCCAGGCGCAGGCTTGCTTCCCCGACGCCCGCCGCTGGGCCGATCTCGGCTCCGGGGCCGGGTTGGCCGGCCTGGGGATGGCCATTGTCCTGTCGGACGAGCCCGACGCAAATGTCGACCTGGTGGAATCCAACGGCCGCAAGTGTGCCTTCCTGCGCGCTGCCCAGCGCGAGACGGGCGCGCCGGCAACCGTGCAATGCTTGCGCATCGAGGATTATGCAGCGAATCCTCCGGCGGGGATCGAAGCGGTCAGCGCCCGTGCCCTTGCGCCGCTCGACCGACTGATCGCGCTGGCGGCTCCACTGCTTGCCGCAGGGGCAGTTGGCGTTTTCCACAAGGGACAAGATGTAGAGCGTGAATTGACCGAAGCCTCAAGATGTTGGACATTCACGCATGAACTTGTTCCGAGCCGCACACAAGCGGGCGCTGCCATCGTCATCGTGCGTGACTGTGTGGCGCGGGCCGGTTAGAGCCGGCGGGACAGGGCGCTATCCGGAGGCCACGACATGACACCGCGTGTGATCACCATCGCCAACCAGAAGGGCGGTGTCGGCAAGACGACCACGACGATCAACCTGGGAACCGCATTGGCGGCGATCGGCGAGCGGGTGCTGATCATCGATCTCGACCCTCAGGGCAACGCCTCGACCGGGCTCGGCATCGACAGGCGCGCCCGGGACCGATCCGTCTACGACGTACTGATGGGTGAGCGCCATATCCGCGATTCGATCATGGAAACCGCGGTGCCGCGCCTTTCGCTGGTGCCCTCGACCTTGGACCTGCTCGGGTTCGAGCAGGAAATCCTCGGCGCACGCGACCGGTCGTTCCGGCTGCGCAAGGCGGTCGAGGCGCTGGATGATGCGGAAGAGGGCTACGGATATGTTCTCGTCGATTGTCCGCCGTCTCTCAACCTTCTGACGATCAACGCGCTTGCGGCCGCGAACGCGGTGCTGGTGCCCCTGCAGTGCGAGTTCTTCGCGCTCGAGGGTTTGAGCCAACTGCTGCAGACGGTGGAACACGTTAAGACAGCGCTCAACCCGAAGCTGACGATCCATGGCATCGTGCTCACCATGTTCGACCGCCGCAACAATCTGTCGGGCCAGGTGGTGGACGACGTTCGGCGGCATATGGGTGACCGCGTCTACGAGACGGTCATTCCCCGTAACGTGCGCGTCTCGGAGGCGCCGTCCTTCGGAAAACCCGCATTGCTTTACGACATGCATTGCACGGGCAGTCAGGCTTATATTCGGCTCGCATCCGAAATAATTCAGCGTGAACGCCGCCTGCGGGCCGCCTGATAACCATGAACGTGTCGAGGCCGAAACGATGAACAACGCTGCGAAGCTCACCCCCGAAACAAATCCGGGTCGCGATCCCGGCCCGTCCCGGCTGGGGCGCGGGCTCGCGGCGCTGATCGGCGACGTCGATACGGAGAAACAGGCGGTCGAGCGGGCGCGCGGGCAGCGGCGCGTGCCCGTCGAGATGCTCAGCCCCAATCCCCGCAACCCGCGCAAGACCTTTGCCGAGGACGATCTCGGCGATCTCGCACGGTCGATCCGCGAGAAGGGAATCGTCCAGCCGATCCTGGTGCGGCCGGTCGGCGAGGGTGGCGAGCGCTTCGAGATCATCGCCGGAGAGCGCCGCTGGCGCGCGGCACAGCGCGCCGGGCTGCACGAGGTGCCGGTGATCGTTCACAAGGTTGATGATCGCGAGGCGCTCGAACTCGCTATCATCGAGAACGTGCAACGCGCCGACCTGAACCCGCTCGAGGAGGCGGAGGGGTATTCCCACCTGATCGCCGAGTTCGGCTACACCCAGCAGGCGCTGGCGGACGTGATCGGCAAGAGCCGCAGCCATGTGGCGAACACGTTGCGGCTGCTGAAGCTGCCGGACAGTGTGCGCGTCCATATCCAGGATGGCCGGCTGAGCGCCGGGCATGCCCGGACGCTGGTCACGCACGAGGATCCGGAGATGGCCGCGAAGGCCATTATCGAGGCGGGGATGAACGTCCGCGAGGCCGAGGCGCTGACCCGCCGGCCGGAGCCGCAGCAGCGCCCGGTGCGGCCAGAGCCGCCGCAGAAGGATGCCGACACGCGTGCCCTGGAGAAGCGGGTGTCCGATGCCCTCGGGCTTGCCGTCGAAATCCGCCATCAGGCAGACGGCAAGGGCGAGGTCCGGCTGCGCTACGGCTCGCTCGAGCAGCTCGACCATATTGTCGCGCGGCTGATGGGCAGGCCGGGCTGAGCACCTGGAACGACTGCGCCAAAGCCGTGTTCGTCGCTAGGCGGTAACGACCTCTGCCGGTCTGGACGTCGCCGTCATCGCGAACGGGCTTGGCGTGCCGTATTGGCAACGACGAATATCGCACGGCCGGCGATCTCCTCGGCGAGCTCGGCGTTCCGCCGGATGTCTGCCTCCGCGGCGAGCAGCATATCCAGCATGCGGCCGATCGCCTCCTGCGACCAGGAGCCGAGCTGGCGGCGCACCGCCTGTTCGCGCTTGAAGAAAATGGGAGGCCGCAGCGCCTTGAGCGTCGCCTCTGCCGTGGAGCCGGCCTCTATACGCGCGCGCGCCTCCGCGAGCTGCAGGAAATGCCTGGACACGGCGCTGACGATCGGGCCGGGCGCGATGCCGCTGGCGAGCGAACGCGCGAACTCGATCTCGGCGGCGGTGGCGTCGCCGAGGCATGCCCCGTCGACGAGAGAGTCCATCGCGAGCGCCGATGCGTCGCCGATCACCGCCTGGACATCCTGGAGCGAGGCCTCCGGCTGGCCGAGCGCATAGCTCGCCAGCTTGCGCAGTTCGCCGCGCGAGGCCAGCCTGTCGCCACCCAGAAGGCGGTGCAGCGCCTGGCGAGCGTCCGAGGAAACCATGACCCCGTGCGCGGCGAGTTCCTCGGCGATCAGCCGGTCGATCGCCTTGTCGTCGTCGACGTAGCAGGGAATGACCGCAGCGGTCGAAGCCTTCTCGAGGTGGCGACGCAGCGGCGCCGACGGCTTCAGGTCGCCACCCTCGATAACAACCAGGGAGTCCGCGGGCGGTTCGCGCAGCAATGGCTCGACCGCCGGCAGTAGGGACTTGGCGGTCGGAGTAACACGGATGGCGGTGCGGCCGCCGAACATCGGCACGCTCAGCGCCTCTTCGGCGAGACGTTGCGGCGTAGCGGCCACCTTGTCGCCGTCGAGGACCGTACGCGACATGACGTCGGCGCCGGGGCCAAGAAATGCAGCAATGATTGCGGCCGACCTTTCCTGCACGAGGCCGACATCGGGGCCATAAACGAGGGCCACCGGACGGTCAGGCTGGGACAGGAATCGATCTATCGCCGCCCCCTTCAGGGCGGTCATCAGTAGCTCACGCCGTAATTGCTCGTGTCGGTATCGAACAGCGTGTCCTTGAACTCGTCGGGAACGATGCCGTCCGTCGGGGCCGTCGCCACGCTCGGCACCTGACCGGTGGCAAAATAGGCAGCCAGCCGGGTGCGGATATCCTCGGCGATCTCGCGCGCGGCCCGGTTCTCCGCATCGATCTGTGCGCGATCATTGGCGAATCGCTGCGTGAAGTAGTCGTATGGAGCGATTCGGACGACACCGCCGGACAGAATCGGCACGTCGACCTCATCCTTCTTGTAGAGCTGGTAGCGCGCCGTCAGGCGGACATTGCGGCCGCCCGGAAGGCCTGAGACGGACCGGGTGATGATGTTGGCATACTGCGAGCGGACGGTGAAACTGAGCGCGTAGGTCGTATCACCGGCCCCGCCAGCATCCAGTAGAGCGTTCAGGTCGTTGTAGATCTGCTGGCCGACCCGCCCCTCGACGGGATTGACCTCGATGTCGGACAGGGCGGTCTGGACGGTGGCGTTCTCCGCGGTCGCGGCCGTGCCGTAGAGCGGGCGGACATTGCAGCCGCCGGCCGCCAGCGCGACCGTCAGCGCAGCGGCAGCAATGATTCGGCCCCGAAACGACCGTTCAAACCAGGACATTCACGATCCTCTGGGGGACTATGATGATCTTCTGCACCGGCTTCTCCCCGATCGCCCGCCGGACTCCCGCCAAATCGAGCACAATCCGTTCTATCTCACCCCGCTCCGCGTCCCGTGCCACGGTGACCTCGTCACGACGCTTGCCGTTGACCTGCACCGGCAAGGTGATGGTGTTCTGCTCCAGAAGCGCCGGGTCCAGGACCGGCCAGTCCGCAATCGCCAGCATAGACGTGTGACCGAGCGTTCGCCAGCACTCCTCCGCCAGATGCGGCACCATCGGGGCGGAAATGCGGACGATCACCTCGCAGGATTCGCGAAGCGCCCAGCCGAGATCCGCAGACGCTGCTCCACCGGCCGCCGAGAGTGCCGCGTTGAGCGTGTTGGCGAGCTCGTAGACATGGGCGATCGCCCGGTTGAAGCGCAGCCGCTCGATGTCCTCCGACACCGCGGCGAGCGCCCGGTGGGTCGCCCGACGGAGCGCGATTGCCGCCTCGCCGAAGTCGGACGGCATCGGCGTTCCCGCCGCCGGCGCGATCTCGACCACCTGGCCGACGATCCGCCACAGCCGCTGGACGAAGCGCCAGGCGCCCTCGACGCCGGCCTCGGTCCACTCGCTGTCCCGCTCCGGCGGGGTGTCGGAGAGCATGAACCAGCGCGCCGCGTCGACGCCGTAGGTCTCGAGGATCGCCTCGGGCGAGACCACGTTCTTCTTCGACTTCGACATCTTCTCCGGCGGACCGACCTCGACCGCCGTGCAGGTGTCGCGCCGCACCACCGAGCCGTCGGCGAGCCGGTCGACCTCTTCGGGAAACAGCCAGCCGCCGCCGGGATCGCGGTAGGTCTCGTGGGTGATCATGCCCTGCGAGAACAGGCCGCGAAACGGTTCTTCCACCGAGGTGTGGCCGGTCTTCTTCATGCCGCGCATGAAGAAACGGGAATAGAGCAGGTGCAGCACCGCATGCTCCACCCCGCCGATATACTGGTCGACCGGCAGCCAGGCGTCGACGGCGCTCCGCTCCACCACGTCGTCCGCCTTCGGCGAGCAGAACCGCGCGAAATACCACGAGGAATCGACGAAGGTGTCCTTCGTGTCGGTCTCGCGCCGGGCTTTGCGGCCGCATTTCGGGCAGTCGACATGCTTCCAGGTCGGATGGCGATCGAGCGGGTTGCCCGGCTTGTCGAAGGTCGCATCGTCGGGCAGGCGGACCGGAAGCTCGGCAACAGGCACCGGCACGATGCCGCAGGCCTCGCAGTGCACGACGGGAATCGGGCAGCCCCAGTAGCGCTGGCGCGAGATGCCCCAGTCGCGCAGCCGGAAGTTCACCTTGCGCTCGCCGATGCCGGCGACCTCCATGCGCCGGGCGATCTCCTCCTTTGCCTCGGCGACGTTCATCCCGTTCAGGAAATCGGAGTTGATCATGCGGACGGCCTCGCCGTCCTTCTCCAGATAGGCCTCGTCACCCACCTCGAATGTGGCCGGATCGGCATCCGCCGGCGCCACCACCGGGATCACCGGCAGCCCGTATTTGCGGGCGAAGTCGAGGTCGCGCTGGTCGTGCGCCGGGCAGCCGAAGATCGCGCCCTCGCCATAGCCCATCAGCACGAAATTGGCGACATAGACCGGCAACCGCACATCGGCACGGAACGGATGGCGGGCATGGAGCCCGGTGAAGTGGCCGCGCTTCTCCGCCCGCTCGATCGCCTCCTCGCTGGTGCCGAGCGCGGCGCAGTCGCGCCGGAACGCTTCCAGCGCCGGATCGGTCGCGGCCAGCGTCTTCGCCAGCGGATGGTCCGGCGAAACGGCGCAGAAGCTCGCGCCGAAGATGGTGTCGTGCCGCGTCGTATAGACGGCCAGCTCACCGTCCAGTTCAGCGGCCGGCCTGCCATCCTCGCGCTCAACCGAAAAAGTGAACCGCATCCCCTCGGAGCGGCCGATCCAGTTCCTCTGCATCAGCCGGACCTTCTCCGGCCAGTTGTCGAGCGTGTCGATCGCCTCCAGCAGGTCCTGGGCATAGTCGGTGATCTTGAAGAACCACTGCGCCAGCTCCCGCTTCTCGACCGGCGCGCCCGAGCGCCAGCCGCGCCCGTCGATCACCTGCTCATTGGCGAGCACGGTGTGGTCGACCGGGTCCCAGTTGACCAGCGAGGTCTTGCGCTCGACGAGACCGGCCTCGAGGAACTCGATGAACAGCTTCTGCTGGCGGGCATAGTAGTCGGGATCGCAGGTGGCGATCTCGCGCGTCCAGTCGATGGAGAGGCCGAGCAGCTTCAGCTGCGCCTTCATCGTGGCGATGTTCTCGTAGGTCCACTCGCGCGGATGCACCTTGCGCTCGATCGCGGCGTTCTCGGCCGGCAGCCCGAAGGCGTCCCAGCCCATCGGATGCAGCACGTTGAAGCCGCGCGCCCGCTTGTAGCGCGCCACCACGTCGCCCATCACATAGTTGCGGCCGTGGCCGATATGGATCTTGCCGGAGGGATAGGGGAACATCTCCAGCACGTAGTATTTCGGCCGGGGATCCCCGTTGGAGGTCTCGAAGACGCGGGCCTCGTCCCAGGCCTTCTGCCAGCGGGCCTCGGCCTCGCGGGAATTGTAGCGCTCGCTCGCCATTCCGGATGTCGTTGCTGTCGGGTGTGGATAGGGTCGAGCGTAGATGGACCGGAAAGGGGGGCGGGGTCAACGGGGGGAGGGGAGAGGAGGGTCGGGCTTGTACTTGGCGTCCACCGCAACTGGTGTAAATTTACGAGTCGCACCCGCACCTGCGCCGAACAGGGGACACTCGGCAAAGGAAGCCCATGGCACTTGGCGTTTTCATTCACCGTTCCGACTCCATTTACGACGACAGCCCGGCCGAACGGTATCAATTCCCTAAGCAATACCTTGGCCGTGTGCAAGCATGTTTAGGAAACTGGATTATATATTATGAGCCCCGCAAAGTATCTGATACGCGTGGCTATTTCGCAGTAGCGAAGGTTCATCAAATTATACCTGATCCCGGAATTGCCGGGATGTACATCGCGATAATTGAACCAGGAAGTTATTTGGACTTCGCAAGTCCGGTGCCATTCACCGACAGCAAAGGTGTTATTGAACGCGGGCTCCTCAACAGCGACGGACGTATTTCGGGCCGTGCGCAATCGGCCGTTCGCGAAATTTCGCCTGAGGACTTCGCGAGGATCGTCACGATCGGCCTGGATGACGACGCCCCCATTTTACCCCGCAGCAACACGGCCGCGGACATCGCGGGATTCGAGGAGGTACAGGTTCCATTAGAACACGAGTACGAACGCGACCGGATGACGTTTCTTTCGTCGAGATTCGTGCGCGATCGTATCTTCAGGCGAATCGTGCTGCGTGCCTATGAGGAGCGGTGCGCGGTCACGGGACTCAAATTCATTAATGGTGGGGGACGTGCCGAGGTTGCCGCGGCTCATATACGACCGGTCGAGGCCAACGGACCGGACATCGTCAGCAATGGCATTGCCTTGTCCGGAACGGCGCATTGGATGTTCGACCGCGGCCTAATAAGCTTGTCCGATAATCTCGAGATCCTGATCTCGCGACAGGTGAACGATCAGGACTCTGTCCGAGCCTTCATAAATCAGACCGGTCGAGCACGTTCTCCTTTCCGCCCGTCTGATCGACCCCCCCCTACCTTTCTGAAATGGCTCCGCGAAAACCAATTCAAGCAATGAGGCGAACCCGCTTCTTTCGGCAGAAGGTGGAAATCTAACGATCCGCTTC
>JAEYRQ010000458.1 GCA_023435545.1 Pseudomonadota bacterium
TGATTCTCGCGCGGGACGCGGCGGGGCGTGCGGCCTAGCGAGCGGGCCGCCATGTCAATCGACGGGGTGATGCGCTCCAGACCCGCCTCGACGGTGCCGTGCGAGACGGCGAGGAAACGGGCGACATAGGCATAGACCAGCGCCGCACTGCTGCCAGTCAGCAGCAGGCCGGTGGATAGGCCCAGCCACTGCCGGGCAAGGCCGTCGATCGCATTGTCGAAGGCTGCGAGCGGCACCAGAATGCCGATCGCCAGCACGGTTCCCGGCACAGCGTAACCGATGGCGGCGATGCGGCCGGCGGCACGGATGAGCCGGGATCCGGTCAGGCGGGCGGCGTAGACGAGGATGAGAGCCGCCGCCACGGCGACGAGCGCCGCGGCCAGCGACAGCGTCAGGCTGTTTGCCACCAGCGAGACGTAGGCGGGGCCGAGATCGCTGGCGCCCCGGCGGATCGCCGCCGACAGAAGGTAGCTCGCCGGGAACACGAAGCCGGCCAGCACGGGCACTGCGCAGACGGCGATCGCCGCGACGGCGCGCCAGCCGCGCAGCGGCTGATCAGGCAGTGGCTGCTGGCGCCTCGAGGTATTGTGAAAGCGCTGCAGGCCCCGGCCGCGCCGCTCGAGCCAGATCAGCAGCAGCACCACCAGCAGCATCGCGCTGGCGAGCTGCGCCGCGCCGGCGAGATCGCCGCGATTGACCCATGTGGCATAGACCGACAGCGTCAGCGTGCGAACGCCGAGATACTGAACCGCCCCGATGTCGTTCAGGCACTCCATCAGCGCCAGGGTCACCCCCACCACCGCCGCCGGGCGCGCGAGCGGCAGCGCGACCTCGCGGAAGCACCGTGCGGGCGTTGCGCCGAGGGTGCGGCCGACATCGAGCACGCACATTGACTGCATCAGGAATGTGGCGCGGACGGTCAGGTAGACATAGGGGTAGAGAACCGCGCTCATGACGAAGATCGCGCCGCCGAGCGAGCGCACGTCCGGGAACCAGTAGTCGCGGATCGAGGTGAAGCCGAACAGGTCGCGAATCGCGGACTGCACCGGACCGACATAGTCGAGTAGCTCGACATAGCAGTAGGCGACGACATAGGTCGGCACCGCCAGCGGCAGCAGCAGCATCCACTCGAGCAGGCCCCGTCCGGGAAAACGGTGCATGGCCACCAGCCAGGCCGTCGCGACGCCGGCAACCGCGGTCGTGATGCCGACGCCGAGCATGAGCAGCGCGGTCGCCCGCAGCGACGGCGGCAGGACCGTCGACAGGAGATGCGCCCAAACGGCGGCATCGCCGCTCAGCGCGATGAGCACCAATGCGAGGATCGGCGCGACGGCAAGGCTCGCGACCGCGAGCGCTCCGAGGGCGGCGGGCAGGTGTCGGCAGAGCCCGTTCCCGGCGTTTCGTCCGCGTCCGATCTCGCGCATCCGCTCAGTTGATGAGGGGTGCGGCAGGGTCGCGCGGTGCCATTGCGATCACCTCCGAGGGCACCGGGATCAGGTCGAGGCCGGCGCCAGACAGCTCGGCCGCGTAGGAGTCGGCCGCGGCGAGGAAATCCTCCACCCTGTCGATCTCGACCAGTTGACGCCCGGTCTCCTCGGCGATCGCGCGCAGTCCATTCTGGCAACTCGCGATCATCCTGAGCGCGAGGCATTCATCGCGGCACATGAAGCGGCATGGACGTGGATAGCACGCGAACGAGCGGCACGCCTCGGTTCGCATGATGCGCACCCAGTCGGACAGCTCTGAGACGATCCGTTTGGCCGCTAGAGGGCCGACTTCGCGGGCGTGGTCGTTCCACACCGCCTCCCAGCAGGAGATATCGCCGGTCTCGTATCCGGCGATCCAGCCGCGCATGCCAAGAATCACGAGGCGTTCGGGCCTGCGATCCAGGCTGATGCGGGAGCGCCAGGCACAGTTCACAGACATGGTTTCTCCTCCACCGTTGCCGCGCCGCGGGCGGAACCGCGCGGCGCGGGCCTATCGGTGACGCTCAGCTGCTCGGTCCGCCGTCGAAGTTGACTTCGTCGACGAGTTCGCTTGCGCGGGCGCGCTTGTCACCAACCTCGGCGAGCGGCTGCGTGTCGGCGTTGAGCTCGCCCCACGACTGGACGATCTCGGAGGCTTCGACTCCGGGCTTCAGGGGATATTCGAAGTTCGCCTCGGCCAGCACGCCCTGGGCCTGGTCGGAGGTCATGAACTCGATGAGCTCGAGCGCCGCGTCGCGGTTCGGCGCGTTCTTCGCCAGCACGACGCCGGAGATGTTGACGTGGGTGCCACGGTCGGCCGCATTCGGGAACAGCACCTTGATCGCCTTCGCCCAGTCCTTCTGCTCGGGTTCGCTCGCGTTGGTCTGCATCAGGCCGACATAGTAGGTGTTGCCGATCGCCAGATCGCATTCGCCGGCGAACACCGACTTGGCGCCGCCGCGGTCGTTGCCGCCGGGATTGCGCGCCAGATTGTCGCGCAGGCCCTCGAGCCAGGCCTTGGCCTCCGACTCGCCGTGGTGGGCGATCATCGACGCGAACAGCGCGACGTTGTAGGCGTGCTGGCCGGAGCGGATGCAGATCTTGCCCTTCCAGTTGGGATCGGCGAGCTCCTCATAGGTGATCTCGTCCTGGGCCACGCGGTCCTTGGAGGCGTATATGATCCGGGCGCGCTGGGAGAGACCCAGCCAGTGGCCCTCGGGATCGCGATACTGCGCGGGGATATTGGCTTCGATTTCGGCGGACTCGATCGGCTGCGTGATGCCGAGGTCCTTGGCCCGCTTCAGCGCGCCGATGTCGACGGTGATCAGCAGGTCGGCCGGGCTGTTGACGCCTTCCGCCTGGATCCGCTCGACGATCTCGTCCTTGCCGAAGAGCACGTTGACTTTAGTGCCGGTCTGCGCCGTGAAGGCGTCGAAGATCGGCTGGATCAGTCCCGGCTCGCGGGTCGTGTAGACGTTGACCTCGTCGGCAAGGGCCGGTG
>JAEYRQ010000464.1 GCA_023435545.1 Pseudomonadota bacterium
GCCTGACGCTGCACCGGGAGCGCCGCTTCGGCGACATCGGGCGCCGCGACATCCGGCTGGCGAGCGTTGCGGAGGCGTTCGATCTGATCGAGGAGATGCTGCGGTTCGACTGAACCCGTCAGGCGGATCGGACCGACTTGCCTCTCGGTCGCGCAGCAACCGCCCCGGGCCGTCCATAGACTGCATCTGCCCGTCGCTCGAACGCCTCGGCGAAGCGCGAGAACGCCGCGTCGAACATCGCGCCCATCAAGAGCTGCAGGCTGCGGCGGCGGAATTCGTACTCCAGATGGAAGTCGATCTCGCTGCCTCCCTCGCCCGCTGGCAGGAACCGCCAGCGGTTCTCCAGATGCCGGAACGGCCCGTCGAGATACTCGACCAGTATCTGCAGATTGCCGCGGTCGAGCGTCACCCGGCTGGTGAAGGTCTCGCGGAACACCTTGTAGGCGGCCGTCATGTCGGCGACGAGCACCTCGCGGCCGTCCTCCGTCATGCTGCGGCTGCGGATCCTCAACGACTCACACAGCGGCACGAACTGAGGATATTTCTCCACGTCCGCGACCAGGTCGAACATCCTCTCGGCCGAGTGCACTACCTTGCGGCGGGTGGCGAACGTGCGCATCGGTCCGCTTCAGCGCCCCAGCCGCTGGAGTCGCGCCGCGCGCAGCGCCGCGAAATCATCACCCGCATGATAGGAGGACCGCGTCAGCGGGCTCGAAGCCACAAGCAGGAACCCCTTGACCTTGCCGATCGTCTCGTAGGCCTTGAACTCCTCGGGGGTGACGAAGGCGGCGACAGGATGGTGCTTGCGCGTCGGCTGGAGGTACTGGCCGATCGTCAGGAAATCGACGTCGGCGCTCCTGAGGTCGTCCATCAGCTGCAGGACCTCGTTCCGCTGCTCGCCGAGCCCGACCATGATGCCGGACTTGGTGAACATCGTCGGATCGAGTTCCTTCACCCGCTGCAGCAGGCGGATGGAGTGGAAGTACCGCGCGCCGGGACGGACGGTCAGATAGAGCGCGGGCACGGTCTCCAGATTGTGATTGAAGACGTCGGGCTTCGCCTCGACGACGATCTCCAGCGCCCCCTCCTTGCGCAGGTAGTCGGGCGTCAGCACCTCGATCGTGGTGTCGGGCGTGCGCTCGCGGATTGCGCGGATGGTCTCGGCGAAGTGGCGCGCACCGCCGTCGTCCAGGTCGTCGCGGTCGACCGAGGTGATCACGACATGCTCGAGCCCCAGCCGGGCGACCGCGTCGGCGACCCTGGCAGGCTCGTCCCCGTCCAGCGGGCCCGGCAACCCGGTGCGCACGTTGCAGAATGCGCAGGCGCGCGTGCAGGTGTCGCCCATGATCATGAAGGTGGCGTGCCGCTTCGACCAGCACTCGCCGATATTCGGGCAGCCGGCCTCCTCGCAGACCGTCACCAGTCCGTTCTTGCGGACGACGTCGACGGTCTCGCGGTAGACCGGCGATCCGGGCGCCTTAACCCGGATCCAGTCCGGCTTGCGCAGGACGGGTGAGTCGGGGCGCTTCGCCTTCTCGGGATGGCGCGGACGCGCGTCCGGATTCGTGACGGTGTCGAGGATGGTCACCATGTCATTCGCTTCGCCGATCCTGTGCGCTGCGGCAAGCGGCGGCGCCGCCGCAGCCGCCTTAGACACGGACTGCAGCCCACCAAATGGCGAATCTAGGGTGTTTCCGGTAGCCCGCCAGGCACGTCCGCAGGCTCAGAAGCGATGCAGCCCGCTCAGAACGGGATATCGTCGTCCATATCGTTGCCGGAGAACTGCTGCCGCCCTCCCCCGCCGGAGCGTTCCATCGGGCCGCCCCGCCCGAAGTCCGATCCGTAGTCGGACTGTCCCTCGCCACCTCCCCGGGTGTCGAGCATGGTTAGTTCGCCGCGGAAGCGCTGCAACACCACCTCCGTGGTGTACTTGTCCTGGCCCGACTGGTCTTGCCACTTCCGGGTCTGGAGCTGCCCCTCGACATAAACCTTGGAGCCTTTCTTGAGGTACTGCTCGGCCACGCGCGCCAGCTGCTCGTTGAAGATCACCACGTTGTGCCACTCGGTGCGCTCGCGTCGCTCGCCGGACTGCTTGTCGCGCCAGGTCTCGCTGGTTGCGATGCGCATGTTCACCACCGGCTCCCCCGACGGCAGCCGCCGCACCTCCGGATCCCGGCCCAGATTGCCCACCAGGATGACCTTGTTGACGCTTCCCGACATGTCGGTCCCCTCACTGTCTCGCTTCGCGGTGACACTAGTCGCTTCGCCGCGGCGCGTCGTCGGCCCGAGGCCGCGCCGCACCGTTTTCCACAGGCACGGCCCGCGATACCCGCATGCCACCTCATCGCGACGATTGCCACCACCTCATGTTCCTATTATGTTCCGCACTGATCGGCAAGAGGCAGAGATTCGTGCGGGAAACCCGCGATGTCGCCAGTTGTCATGAGCATGATGGTCAGTCGGGGACGGCGGGTTATCGCTGGCGCTCCTGCATCCTATATTGGACGGCGCATCCACATTTCCGTCAGTTTCGAGCGCGATAGCGCCGTGCGCCTGCTGCCCAGGCGCCGCACCGTGTGAAAGAGCCGGATTACCCCATGCAGAAGTTCATCTCGGTCTCCGGCGCCCGCGAGCACAACCTCAAGAACGTTTCGGTCGACCTTCCGCGCGACAAACTGGTGGTGATCACCGGCCTGTCCGGCTCGGGCAAGTCCTCGCTCGCCTTCGACACGATCTACGCGGAAGGCCAGCGCCGCTACGTCGAGAGTCTGTCGGCTTATGCCCGGCAGTTCCTCGAGATGATGCAGAAGCCGGATGTCGACCATATCGAGGGCCTGTCGCCGGCGATCTCGATCGAGCAGAAGACCACTTCGCGCAACCCGCGCTCGACCGTCGGCACAGTCACCGAGATCTACGACTACCTGCGCCTCCTGTTCGCGCGTGTCGGCATCCCCTATTCGCCCGCCACCGGCCTGCCGATCGAGAGCCAGACGGTTAGCCAGATGGTCGACCGGGTGCTGGCCTTGGAGGAAGGAACCCGTCTCTATCTGCTCGCGCCGATCGTTCGCGGCCGCAAGGGAGAATACCGCAAGGAATTGGCCGAGTTGATGAAGCGCGGCTTCCAGCGGGTGAAGATCGACGGTGCATTCCACGAGATCGCCGATGCGCCGGCTCTCGACAAGAAGTTCAAGCACGACATCGACGTGGTGGTCGACCGGGTGGTGGTGCGCCCGGACATGGCCTCGCGGCTCGCTGACTCTCTCGAAACGGCGCTGCAGCTGGCCGAAGGACTGGCGGTGGCCGAGTTCGCCGACGAGACCGACGAGAAGGGCGCGCCGCGGCGCCTGGTGTTCTCCGAGAAGTTCGCCTGCCCGGTCTCCGGCTTCACGATCCCCGAGATCGAGCCGCGGCTGTTCTCGTTCAACTCGCCGCACGGCGCCTGCCCCGCCTGCGACGGCCTCGGCTCGGAGATGCGCGTCGACCCGGACATGGTGGTTCCCGACGCCGAGCTGACCCTGAAGGGCGGCGCCGTTGCGCCCTGGGCGCGCTCGTCGTCGCCCTACTACCTGCAAACGCTGGAGGCGCTCGGGCGCCACTATGGCTTCAAGATCACCGCGCGCTGGAAGGATCTGCCCGAGGCGGGACAGCAGGCGATCCTGTTCGGATCCGGCAAGGAGGCGATCAGGTTCGTCTACGACGACGGGATGCGCGCCTACGAGACCACCAAGATCTTCGAGGGCGTGGTTCCCAATCTCGAGCGGCGCTGGAAGGAGACCGAATCTTCCTGGTCGCGCGAGGAGATCGAGAAATTCATGAGCCAGACGCCGTGTTCTGCCTGCGGCGGCTTTCGGCTCAAGCCGGAATCGCTCGCGGTGAAGATCGGCGGGATGCATATCGGCGAGGTCGGCGACATGTCGATCCGGATGGCCAACGCCTGGTTCGAGGTTCTGCCGGAAGCCCTGTCGGCCAAGCAGAACGAGATCGCCGTGAGGATCCTCAAGGAGATCCGCGAGCGCCTCGCCTTCCTCAACGATGTCGGCCTCGACTACCTGACCCTGTCGCGCGCCTCCGGCACGCTGTCGGGCGGCGAGAGCCAGCGCATCCGCCTCGCCTCGCAGATCGGATCGGGGCTCACCGGCGTGCTCTACGTGCTCGACGAGCCGTCCATCGGCCTGCACCAGCGCGACAACGCCCGCCTGTTGGGCACCCTCAGGCACCTGCGCGACCTCGGCAACACCGTCATCGTCGTCGAGCACGACGAGGACGCGATCCGCGAGGCGGACTATGTGATCGACGTCGGCCCCGGCGCCGGCATCCACGGCGGCGAGATCATCGCCAGGGGCACGCCCGACGAGATCATGGCCAATCCGGCGAGCCTCACCGGACAATACCTGACCGGCTTCCGGCAGATTCCCGTTCCGGCCGAGCGCCGCACCATCTCTCCGCACCGGCGCATCCGCGTCGTCGGCGCGCGCGCCAACAACCTGAAGGACGTCACCGCGGAGATCCCGCTCGCGACCTTCACCTGCGTCACCGGCGTCTCAGGCGGCGGCAAGTCGTCACTGCTGATCGACACGCTCTACAAGGCGATCGCCCGCAAGCTCAACAATGCGCGCGAACATCCCGGCGCGCACGACCGCATCGACGGGCTGGAGCACATCGACAAGATCATCGACATCGACCAGTCGCCGATCGGACGCACGCCGCGTTCGAACCCGGCCACCTATACAGGCGCCTTCACCCCGATCCGCGAATGGTTCGCGGGCCTGCCGGAGGCCAAGGCGCGCGGCTACCAGCCCGGCCGCTTTTCCTTCAACGTCAAGGGCGGCCGCTGCGAGGCGTGCCAGGGCGACGGCGTCATCAAGATCGAGATGCACTTCCTGCCGGACGTCTACGTCACCTGCGACGTCTGCAAGGGGCGGCGCTACAACCGCGAGACGCTCGAGGTCACCTTCAAGGGCAAGTCGATCGCCGACGTCCTCGACATGACGGTGGACGAGGCGCGTGACCTGTTCGACGCCGTGCCCTCGATCCGCGAGAAGTTCGAGACGCTGCAGCGGGTCGGCCTCGGCTACATCCATGTCGGCCAGCAGGCGACGACGCTGTCGGGCGGCGAGGCGCAGCGCGTCAAGCTCGCCAAGGAACTCTCGCGCCGCGCCACCGGCCGCACCCTCTACATCCTCGACGAGCCGACGACGGGGCTACATTTCCACGACGTCGCCAAGCTGCTGGAAGTGCTGCATTCGCTCGTCGACCAGGGCAACACCGTCGCGGTGATCGAGCACAATCTCGAGGTCATCAAGACCGCCGACTGGATCGTCGACATCGGCCCGGAGGGCGGCGACGGCGGCGGCGAGGTGGTTGCCCAGGGCACGCCCGAGGATATTGCCGCCGCGCCTCGCAGCCATACCGGCCATTTCCTGCGGGAACTGTTCGAGCGCAGGCCAGGCCAGCGGATCGAGGCCGCGGAGTAGACCTTTCCCGCCGACTGTCCACCTCCGCGGAATTCCCATTGCGTGCGGGCACGGTCCGGCCACATCCTGCCGCCGGCAACATTGGGTGGGGGGCGAAGGACATGACGGATACGTACGCGGCAAGGCGGCCTGAACTCACGCCCGCCGACTGGTTCTCCCTCCTCGCCCTGACCCTGCTCGGCACACGCTTCGTGCAGGGATTCATCTTCTGGGGCGGGGCGAGCCGCAGGCTGTTCTACGATTTTCACGAGGTCGCCGGCGTCGAGCATGCGGTGAAGCTCGATCTCGACGCTCCCGGCTTCGTCGCCGCCAAACTGACCCATGCACTGCCCGGCTCCTTGTGGGTACAGGAGCCGATCGAATGGACGCTGCGCCATCCCGACCTGATCCTCGCCTCGGTCTGGCTGTGGACCTTCGCCGAGCTTGCCGTCGGTCTGGGATTGATCCTCGGACTGATGACGCGGCTGGCCGCCTTCGCGTCGATCTGGCTGAACGTCTCGCTGATGCTGATCTTCGGCTGGATGGGATCGACCTGTCTCGACGAATGGACGATGGCCGTCTCGGGCGTCGCCATGAGCAGCGCCGTGTTTCTCGCCGGCGGCGGTTCGGTTTCGATCGACAGCCTGATCGGGCGAACTGGGTGGTTCCGGCGCAATCCCTGGTCGAACTGGATATTCAGTGGACCGGTTCCCGTCTCGCGCCTGCGCAGCCTGGAGCTGGTCCTCGCCGGGGTGGCCGTGGTCTTCACGGTCGGCAGCTATCATCTTCTGTTCGGCGCGGTCGTGAGCCCGCTGCATTCTCGGGTGAACTTCCACACCCACAACATTGCGTTGTCGGCAGTGCGCCAATCGCCTGACGGCGCGGTCAGCTTCGAGGCCTATGTCGACGCCGGGCCGGACACGGGCGCGCTCTACATCATCGGCGCCCGGCTTGAGGACAGGAACGGCCGAACGCTGGCCGAGTGGAGCGGTGGCGCCTTGGCGGACCTACCCTCCGAAGCCATCGTCAACGCCTATCCCTATGTCTGGGCTTCGAAATTCAGGACAGAACGGGTCGGGTTCAGCGGACAGACGGGCGCCCGCGCAACGATCGAGCTGCCCCCGCCGAACGGTTCGGTGGCCCAACCCCCGGCAGGCGGACGGCTCATCCTCGAAGCGATCGACGGTCGGCAGTTCAGCGCTCCCGCCGGTCGAGCGGGCGGCGCGGACTGAGTGGCCGGGCGGAGGCGCCGTCCGCGCGATCACCGCCCGGCCTGGAGACCGCGGGCACGGTCTCCCGCTTCGCGTCCGCTCAGGCGGCCCGGTTCAGGTGCCGTCCTTCCGCGATCTCCTCGACGAGCTTGGCGCAAAAGGCGTCGAGGTCGCCAGGATTGCGGCTCGTCACCAAGCCCTCGTCGACCACGACCTCCTTGTCGGACCAGTTGGCGCCTGCATTGATCATGTCGGTGCGGATGGAATGGTAGGAGGTCAGATCCCGCCCATTGGCGATACCCGCCTCGACCAGCAGCCACGGACCGTGGCAGATCGCCCCGACCACCTTCTCTGCCTCGAACATATCGCGGACCAGCGATACGGCCTCTTCCTTCGTGCGCAGCACGTCAGGATTGATCTGCCCGCCCGGCAGGACGATGGCGTCGTAGTCGCCGGCGCTGACCTGATCGAGCGTGCGATCGACCGCCACCTCGCGTCCCCAATCCTTCTTGTCCCAGCCTCTGATGCTGCCGCCTTCGGGCGCGACGACGTGCACGGTCGCACCTGCCTGCTTCAGCTTCTCGACCGGCACTTCGAGTTCCGATTGCTCGAACCCATGGGTTGCCAGGACAATGACCTTCTTGCCGCCGATATCGGCCATGGCTTGCCTCCGTTGTCCAATTGGATGTTCCCTCCCAACGGCCCGCGAGGCATCGGGTTCCGTTGCGCTGTTCGATCTTTGCCGGTTGCGGGCGGGCTGCTAGCATTGTGCAACGTCAGACACGGCAGGGTTGCCGTCCGTCTGATTCGTCGATAACGGGCGATACTATGCGGTCGATCATCGGGTTGTGCCTCGCGGGCGCGGGCATCGCGCTGCTTCCTGCCTCCTCCCTCGCCCAGACGACGCTTCGCTCCCTCGTCGAACCGATCGGACAGTCATACGTCCAGAGCGGAACCACGGTCGGCGTCGGGATCGCCGTGATCAACGGAACGGCGCCGACGCGGTTCTTCGGATACGGCTGGGGCGTCGCGCCGACATCCACCACTCCGGGCCGGCGGTTCCGGCCGGACGGACTGTTCCAGATCGGCTCCGTCACCAAGGTCTTCACCACCAACCTGCTCGGCCAGGCGGTGCATTCCGGGACCGTGTCGCTGTCCGATCCGTTGTCGGGCTACTCGGCGCAACTCGGCAGCCTCAAACCGCTGACGGGCCAGATCACCCTGCAGCAGCTCGCCGACTTCACCGGCGGCGTCGCGGACTATGCCCCCCTGTGCGGCCAGAGCAGCGTCCCGGGCTGCCTGCCAAACCCGCGCCCGCCGATCAACCAGTATACCGCCGCCGACTACGCCACCTACTTCGCGGGCATGGCGCCGAAGGACTTCAGCAAGAATCCGCCGGTCAGGGCGAGTTCGCTGCCGGCGCCATACTATTATTCGGATTTCGGGGTCGGCATGCTCGGCCTGCTGCTCGCCTCTCGCGATGCGCCGTTGTCGAACACCGACCTGCGAGGCTGGTATCGGCTGGTGCGCCAGCGGATCATGGCGCCGCTTGGAATGCGCGACACGTTCCTGCGGGTTCCCTCCGCGCAGGCGGGCCGCATGGTGTCGGGATACGTCCCGGCCATCGCCCGCGCATCAGTCGCCAACGGATCGGTCTCCGCCATCGGGATGACCAGCACCGGCGGCCTCTATGCCTCGGCTCCCGGCGTCCGCATTCTCGGAGGCGGCGGCCAGGGTGCTGCCGCGTCAGCGGTGATGTCGGGGCCGCATGTGTCGGCGATCCAGGTGACCGCGGGCGGCAGCGGATACATCGCACCGGCACAGGTTATCTTCAGCGACGGTGGCTCCTCCACCGAGGCCGAAGCCGAAGCCGTGGTCCGCAACGGACGGGTCGTGGCAATCGTCGTACGGAATGGCGGCGCAGGCTACCAGCAGGTCCCGAAGGTGACGATCACCGGTGGCCGAACGACGTCGGGCCGCGACGCGACGGCGGTGGCGCACCTGGTGAACGGACAGATCGGCTATCTGACCGTCGTCGACGGCGGGGCAGGCTATGTTCCCCCTTTGAGAGTCGCGATCCAGCCCGGCGGGACCATGTTCAACCAGATCCCGATCTGGGCGCCGGCCGGTGCCCTGACGACCAGCCTCAGGGATCTGTCGAGGTTCGCGCGGGCCGCCCTCCTCCTGCGCGGCAACGGCAACCGACTGCCGGCTGTTCTCGCCGATGGGTTTGCCATCGCCGAGACAGCCTATGCCTGCATCGGGCCCGATCCGGACCTCTCGGCCTGCCCTGCCGGCGCGATGAGGTCCGGCCTGTCCTGGGCGGTGCAGCCAGCCGATACATCCAACAATATCCCGTCGGTCGTCGCGAAGGATGGCGGGCTGCCCGGCTACTCCACCTACGTCGCGCTGATGCCGGAGGCGGAGCTTGCCGTGGTCGTGATGGCGAATTCGGTCTCGATCGGCCTGCCGCCGTCGCTGACCAAGACGGCCCCCGCCGCCCATATCGCGAACAATGTTCTCTATGCGCTGTTCGCAGCCTGCCAATCAGCCGCCAGCTGTCCCCGGTAAGATCGTCTGCCGCATAGTCCGGTCCGACGGGCAACGCGCCCGCCGGCAATCGAAGGTCTTTGCCTTCGCGTCGCCGGATGACTAGATAGCGCCCATGTCGAACACCCCCCCTATTCACGTCGTCGGCGCCGGCCTCGCTGGCTCGGAGGCGGCCTGGCAGGTCGCCGAGGCTGGCGTTCCGGTCGTCCTGCACGAGATGCGGCCCGTCCGCATGACCGAAGCCCATGTTACCGAGGGCTGCGCGGAGCTGGTGTGCTCGAACTCCTTCCGCTCGGACGACGCCGAGACGAATGCGGTCGGCCTGCTGCATGCCGAGATGCGCCGCTGCGGCTCGCTGATCATGGCCAGCGGAGACCGCAACCAGGTGCCCGCCGGGGGCGCGCTCGCCGTCGATCGCGTCGGCTTCTCGGATGCCGTCACCGCGGCACTCGCGGCGCATCCCCTCATCGAGATCCGCCGCGAGGAGGTCGCGGGGCTGCCGCCGGAGGACTGGGACAGTGTCATCGTCGCGACCGGCCCCCTCACCTCGCCGGCGCTGGCCCAGGCGATCCGCGCGACGACAGGCGAGGACTCGCTCGCCTTCTTCGATGCGATCGCGCCGATCGTCTACAAGGAGACGATCGACTTCTCCAAGGCCTGGTTCCAGTCACGCTACGACAAGGCCGGCCCCGGCGGAACCGGCGCCGACTACATCAACTGCCCGATGGACCGCGACCAGTACGAGTCCTTTGTCGATGCGTTGCTCGCCGCCGAGACCACGGAGTTCCGCGACTGGGAGAAGGATACGCTCTACTTCGACGGCTGCCTGCCGATCGAGGTGATGGCCGCCCGCGGGCGCGAGACGCTGCGGCACGGACCGATGAAACCGGTGGGCCTTACCAATCAGCATGCGCCGGATATCAAGCCCTATGCGATCGTCCAGCTTCGCCAGGACAATGCTCTCGGCACGCTCTACAACATGGTCGGCTTCCAGACGAAGCTGAAATACGGCGCGCAGGCCGGCATATTCCGGATGATCCCGGGACTGGAGAAGGCCGAATTCGCCCGCCTCGGCGGCCTGCACCGCAACACCTTTCTGAACAGTCCGAAGCTGCTGGACGGCACCCTGCGGCTCAAGGCGATGCCGCGGCTGCGCTTCGCCGGACAGGTCACCGGCGTCGAAGGCTACGTGGAGTCTGCCGCGATCGGCCTCCTGGCCGGGCGCTTCGCCGCCGCCGAGCGCCTTGGCCGCGCACCCGATCTCCCGCCCCCCACGACCGCGCTCGGTGCGTTGGTCGGGCACATCACCGGGGGGCATCTCGCCGAGGATGGTGCGGCACGCAGCTTCCAGCCGATGAATGTCAATTTCGGCCTGTTCCCGCCCGTCGAGATCGAGCGCACACCCGGTATCAGGCTTCGCGGCAAGGACAAGGCGATGGCCCGCAGGCGAGCGCTGACCTCGCGCGCACTGGCCGATCTGGATCGATGGCTGGACGGACCGGCGCTCGCGGCCGAATAACTCCCCGCACCAATCAGCGGGTCTTGCCGAGGGGCGGGATCAGCAGCGGTGCGCGTGTCGGGCGGCCCGCCAGAGCACAAGCTGGCGGCGCCACTGCGGCACCACGCACTGGGCAGCGAACGGATGGTAGTCCGGGCGGTCCATTCGCTCCAGATAGGGCTTCACCAGCGAGATCGGCAGCAGCGCCGCCATGGCGTCCTTGCGGATATCGGGAATGCAGCCGCCGGCATCGCACAGGTGGGACCAGGCAATCGTGCGCAATTCGGCAAGCGCCGCGAGAAGCTCCGGAGTCGCGCGGCCTCCGAGGACCGCGGCCGCATCCGCCCCGTGCCTCGCCAGGACGTCCTGTGGCAAGAAGACCTGGCCTCTCGACGCGTGGAACGGCAACGCCCGCATCAGCCCGGTGAGAGCATAGGCAACGCCCCCCTGCTGCGCCATCGAGGCGGCCGGCAGGCAGTCGCCCGCCCCAAGGACACGGACGCCGAGCCGCATCAGAACCGATGCAGTGGCACGGCAATAGGTCTCGAGATCGGCCAGGCTCGGCATCGGGTCGTCGTAGAGGTCGAACGTCCGCGCCTCGACCAGTTCCAGGAGAGGATCGAGCGGCAGGTCGAACCGGTCGATCGTCTCGATGACGGCCGCGGCAACCGGATGACGACCGACCTCCCCGTGGCCGCAGCCGGCAATCGCGTCGCGCCACCACTGCAGCCGCATCTCGCCGGGAAGCGGATCGCTGACCAGGTCCCGCACCCGTGCGACCTCGATGTTGAATGCGTAGAGCGCCTGCAGCGCGGGACGCCGGTCGGCCGGTGCGAACAGCGTCGTGAGATATCTGTCCTTGTCCCCCCGCCGGACCAGATCCTCGCAAACCTCGAAATTCGTCTCGAGTGCTGCCAATCCGTCCCTCACTCGACCGCGACCAGCGCCGCGCCCAGCGACCGCTTCTCTGCCAGCAGAACGTTATAGGTCCTGACCGCAGCGCCGGTGCCCATAACTTCGAGCCCGATGCCACGGTCGGCGAAAGCCTCACGCACACCGCGTGGAACGGCGGCGATTTCGGCACCCGTACCGAGCAAGAGAAGCTCCGGCGGCGCGTCCGCCTCCAGTACCCGGCGAAGACTGGCCACGTCGACCTCGGAGGCCTGCGCGACCCGCCAGCCGTGGATGCCGTCCGGCGCAATCAGGATGGAACCGCGATGCGACATGCCCGCGAACCGGAATCCGCCGTTTCCATAGGCTTCAATGGGCGCGAGGCCCGGATAATGCGCGTCACGCATCCGCATGAGCCGATCGGGGCGACCGCGCCGCCCCGTCCCACGATCCGAATCCAGTTGGTCAGCTGCTGCCCTGCGCGGCCGCTGCCGCGGCGTCGCCCCCGGAACTGCGCAGCCCGAGGTACGGCAGGATCGGCGCCGCCACGTAGATGGAGGAATACGTCCCCACCAGGACGCCCCAGATCATGGCGAATACGAAGCTGCGGATTACCTCGCCACCAAACACATAGAGCGCCAGGAGCGCCAGCAAAGTGGTCAGCGACGTCATGATCGTGCGCGACAGCGTCTGGTTGATGCTGAGGTCGAGCAGGTCCGGGATCGCCATCTTCTTGTACCGGCGCGTGTTCTCGCGGATCCGGTCGTAGACGACGACGGTGTCGTTCAGCTAGTAGCCGACGATCGTGAGGATCGCAGCGATGCTCGACAGGTTGAAGTCGAGTTGCAGCACGGCGAACAGGCCGATGGTCAGCACCACGTCGTGGATCGTCGCAATGACGGCGCCGACGGCGTACTGCCATTCGAAGCGGAACCAGATG